>JAJBVT010000056.1:0-5304 GCA_020859685.1 Rikenellaceae bacterium | reverse complement strand
CTCTGCCTTAACAGCCCTCTATGTTACGCTACCGCAAAATTTTCTGCTTCGTGTGTGTTCTTACTTTCCCGGCCCCCACACTGCGAGTCCGGGATTCTGCAGGTCGGGATAATGGGATGCGAGGGCGGAGTTTGGTAGGACCGGATATGGGATGCGGGGGCGGGGTTTTTCGGGCCGGATATTAAAATGCAGGGATAGGATACGGGTGCGGGATTTTGTTCGGGCCAGATAATGACATAAGGGTCCGGCGCCGGTGTCGCGAAACCTCCTATCTTTGTAACCGACCGGCTGTCGTGGTGCGAAAAATCATACATATAGATATGGACGCGTTCTACGCCTCCATCGAGCAGAGGGACTTTCCCGAACTGCGGGGGCGGCCCGTGGCCGTGGGTCACGAGGGAGAGCGGGGCGTGGTGGCCGCGGCAAGTTACGAGGCGCGGCAGTACGGCGTGCGCTCGGCCATGCCGTTGGTGCGGGCGCGGAGGTTGTGCCCCGGGCTGGTATTCGTCCCGGCGCGGTTCGACGTCTACCGGGAAGCCTCGGCGGCCATTATGGACGTCTTCTTCGAGTACACCGACCTGGTGGAACCGCTGTCGCTCGACGAGGCGTTTCTCGACGTGACCGCGAACCATTTCAACAATCCGTCGGCCACGCTTATTGCCCGGGAAATCAAGCAGAAGATTCGCGCGCGCACCCGGTTGACGGCTTCGGCCGGGGTGTCGGTAAATAAATTCCTGGCCAAAATCGCCTCCGATTACCGGAAGCCCGATGGGTTGTTCGTCGTCGAGCCGTCGGAGGTCGGGGAGTTCGTGGAGGGGCTGCCGGTGGAGAAGTTCTACGGCGTCGGCAGGGTGACTGCCGAAAAGATGCACCGGATGGGCATACGGACGGGCCGGGACCTGAAGCAGTTCAGCGAGGCGCAGCTTGCCCGGGTGTTCGGCAAGGCGGGCCACGCATACTACCGGTACAGCCGCGGGGAGGACGACCGGCCGGTAAACCCGGAGCGCATCCGCAAATCGCTCGGGGCCGAGAACACCTTCGACCGCGATACCGGTTCTGCCGGGGATATCAGGGCCGAACTCGACCTGCTTGGCCGGAAGGTGTGGCGCCGTAAGACGGAACAGGATTTCGTGGGGCGGACGGTGACGCTCAAGCTGAAGTTCGCCGATTTCCGTATTATAACCCGAAGTAGGACCCTTGCGCACCCCGTGGAGAGTATGGAGGAGATGATGGCAATAGCCTACGACCTGCTCGCGCAGGTGCCCCTCGAGGGGGAGAAAATCAGGTTGGCCGGGGTGACAATCAGCAACAACGACCTCACGGAGCTGGAGCAGGCCGTACAACTGAGGTTTAATTTTCCGGGGGAAAGCAATTAATATATTTTTGAAAAATAGACTTTATATGTTAAGATAGAAAGCATCTGTATAATCAATAATATCCTTATTGGCAATATTATTTTCCCAACCTTTCTCCTTATGACTTAATTCGATAATATGATTAACAGATATTGTTTTAAACTTTTCTGCTACATCCCGCATCACGGACAATTCCTCTTCGCTAAATACTGATGAATCGAAATTCCTGTTTGCGATTATTTTCTCTCCGCTATCACCCTCTATAAAATAATCTATCGAATCGTTATTATAGGTTTCATTGAAAAGAGCATCGTAATTCCGTGGAACAGGCCCGTATTGGATTGCCCTGTACTGGGCTCCGGTAATCGAGAATCCGGTGCGGTTGAACATCAAAAAATCTGAATAAAATAAAAGTTTATTCATTTTGGTTTTATACGGTCTCATGGTTTCGGCAAAATACAGTATCATTTCCTGCATTTTTTTGAAATTGGGTTTACGGTATCCGGTCTTGCAACCGATTACGGCCCCACCAAGGACATACGTATTCAGATGGTCTTGCCGACTATGTTCCGTTTCTGCGATGGACTTTTTTATTCTGTTTATCAACTCGCTCTTTTCCTTCTCACCTAATGCCGCCACCTGAACAAGACTCAGGAATTTCACCGGATCCTGAGCCATCCTAATTAACTTAGCATTGGAATTATTCGGCACCTCCCCTTTTTCATAATTAAGATAAGTATTGGCACCGAACCCGAGAATATCTGACATCTTAGATGCAGATATATTATATTTCTCCCTTATCGCTATTATTTCCTCCGTGAAGGGAATATTATATTTCTCACGATAGCGGTTCAGCACCTGGTTGTAGTTAATATTGGCAAGCCGCGTATCTTCGAACTCCTCTTTAGTGTCCTCACACAGGTAATAGTGATAAACTATATCGAAACTCTCTTTACGGAAGTCCAGCATCCTGTTTTCCTTTCGCAGGACCATTTCTTTATCTGTATACGGACTTTTCATTTTATCGCTTCTTAAAAGGGTAAACAAGTGGATATTCGAAAAAATGGAATGATATACATATCACAGATTGATTTTCCCTACCCATGCTTATTTTTATATAGATTTCCCGTCCTTTAATGTTTTTCCCGAACACCCAGAAATCCGGGAGCCCGTTTAATGTATCTTCGAGAGGGCCCTCACAATAATCTATGGCCTGAAGTTCGGTAATTATCCGGGTCCGCTGGTCGGGTTGGATTTCCAGTTCGAGCAATGTTTGGGAGTTCTTTTGCCGGTCGTTACGAAAAACAATGTTGAAAATACCTACTTTATCTTTTAAATTCCGGAGATAGTTTTTTACTTCCTCTTTGGTAGCCATTGATCCCGAACAATTATATTACAAATATAATACAATTTAAACATAATTCAACTATAAAGTGGATGTTTTTTATTAAACCTTTTGTTTTCTCACTTTATAATACCTTTACATAACCGCAAAAAAATACGCCGCATTATTCGATGCGGCGTATTCATCTATAAAGAGT
This sequence comes from Rikenellaceae bacterium, assembly GCA_020859685.1. GTDB lineage: Bacteria > Bacteroidota > Bacteroidia > Bacteroidales > Rikenellaceae > WRDF01. The sequence continues at coordinate 2,408 of JAJBVT010000056.1, read as the reverse complement.
GGATGTTTAGAAGCGGTAGGCGAAGCCCAGGCCGAGAAAAAGTAAGCCGCACAACTGAGGTTTAATTTTCCGGGTAAGCGGATTAAAATTCAAGCCCGTCGAAAAAATCCTTGAGTGATATCCCGTAGTAGTCGCAAAGAATAGAAATAGTACTGATTGTAAAATTTGTACGACCAACTTCAAGATTGCCGATGTTCAGGTCGGTTTCAAGGTAGACAGTATGTTGTGTCTCACCTTTTTCTTCCCGCAACCGCTTAAATTTTAGTGCGATGGCCTTAATTAACCGTTCATTCTTCCTTTGCATGGCAAAACGGGGAGTGTGGTCTAAGTAATTTCAGGACGTCCCGTTGTATTTAGTTACTATTGCATCCGTCCATAGTCTGGTAACTCTTGTTACGTTATACTCCTTTTTCAGGCGGGTCTCACGGTTATTTCAGCATAAAATTAAGAAATTGTTCCGTATCCGTTATTTATTCTCCACAATAGGATTCTCAGGTAAAAGTTCCCAAATCGAGCAGTTGAAAATGATAGCAAGTTCGTTTATATGATTAAGATTATATTTTGCCCTTTTACGGGGATTCTCGATATCGCCGATAAAACCGCGGGATACATCCAACGCATTGGCTAAATATGCCTGACTCATTTTTTCCTGTTTTCTTTTTTCTCTTACACGGTCAATAACATATTGTTCAATAGGCGTTTTCATTCCTGTCTGTTTTCTTGACAAGAATAGAAAAAGTAAATTCCATTTCGGAAGTACATATATGTGTATTATATTAGCGGTAAAAAAAATCGAGAATTACTATGATGGGGTACTCAGAGGTAAATTTTGAGGGCAAATGGGCAATCACGGAGGTCCGGGTTTATGACCCGGAGGCGGGGTGGGTTGAACCGAAGGAGGAGTATGGGATTAGTTTCTGGGAGTTTATGCCTATTTCAACGGTTATCATGTTTACCGGGGAGTCGGCACACGGCGGCTGCATAACCGAAGTCCGGCATGACGGCAGCAGCAGCACTACCGGCTACGGCTATCATCCGGCGGAGAGACTATTCTATATAGACAGGTCCGGGTTCCGGACGGAAGGATTGCTGGACGAAGGACCCCGGGAGCGATACCGTGTCGAGCCGCTGTCGGACGGGCGGTACCGGTTCTATTCGCTCCGCAACTGCGGAAAGGAGCCGCTGGTGCGTATCGAGATTGTACGGTACGGGGATAACCACGATATTCGTCATACATAGGGTTGCGGCCCGATACCCCGCCCCGAGGGGCCGCACGACTGCCGTGCGCGGAGGCGAAAAAAGGAACATTGCCATGAATAAAGATGTCATCCTGAGAAGCCGAAGACGAGGAAGGACCTACCTGAGGTTTAGACACGGAGGTAGATTCTTCGCTATCGCTCAGAATGACATATATTATTTATATGCGGCCCGCTACTCTACCTCAGGGGGGCCGCACGACTGCTTTGCGGCAGCCCAAGGTCGGCAAAAGGAAATTCGGGCGGAGTACGATTCAGATTTACGCTATAAAAAGGCGCGCCGCTCCGAGGGGGAACAGCGCGCCGGTAATATAGCGTGTGGATGTTTAGAAGCGGTAGGCGAAGCCCAAGCCGAGAACGAGCTGGCCGTGGTCCTTGATAATGCGGTATTTAAGGTCGAAATTTACCAACCAGTTGGGAGCCACGTCGTATTCGATACCCGCACCGAGGTTGGCGCCGAAATAGGTGTCGTTCCACTTGTCGTGATTGTCGTTACCGTCGTACTTCCAGTGCGATACGGTGAAACCGGCCAGCGGGTAGATTTTGAACCTCTCGGCCAGCGGAATAAGGTACTGGATGTCCACGTTGATATCCCACGAGCTGAGGTCGTCGTTCTTAATCCAGAACGTGGCGTTCGGCGTGAGACGGAATGAGTTGGAAATCATATAGTCATAGCGTATACCTATACCGAGGCTTTTGATATCGGTACCGTAATTGAGGCTCGCGCCCAGTGCCATGCCGCCTTTAAGGCTGTTGGGACTGTAAGCCGCGCTGCGCATACGTGCATTGTTGCGCTGCACACCGTCCTGCATCTTGTCGACTGTCTTTTGGGTGCCTGCCCGCATCTTGTCGATGGTCCTCTCGGAACCGTCCTGAATCCTGTCGACAGTATTCTGGGCGAACGCTCCGGCCGTAACACCGAGGGCGAGGATGGTAAAAATCAGTTTTTTCATATTCTTTATAATTATAAGGTTTGTAACAACGGCATCCGGTATACGTTTCGGATGGTCTTCCCATAGTATTAACAAAATCCATTCCCTTCGTTACGGAGGGAGGAAAAATCGGGGCGGCGGAGCGCTTTTCCTCCCGACAAATAACAGGCCGAGTGGCGGTTATAGGGTGCGGTACGCCTTTTTGGGGAGGGGTATGGAT
>JAJBVT010000098.1 GCA_020859685.1 Rikenellaceae bacterium | reverse complement strand
GGTCGAGGAAGTCGAAGATATTGTTTCCCATAACCAGCAGTCCCGAGCCGGGCATCTGCGACAGCAGGCATAGAGTAGCCACGCAAAGTACGGCCGCGGCGGCGATTATCGTGGCATACCGGCGGGGCAGCCTGAACTCTTCCGAGACATAAGCCACCACCACCTCCAGCAGGGACATCGAGGAGGTAATCGCCGCTGCGAACAGAAGTATGAAGAACAGTAGCGATAGTATCTGCCCGCCGGTCATCTGCGCAAATATATTGGGAAGGGTAAGAAACACCAACTCCGGACCGGACGAGGGGCTGATGCCGAATGAGAAGACAGCCGGGAAAATGGCAAGACCCGACAGTATCGCAATGGTCATATCGGCCAGTACGACCGTCCCCGAAAGCCGGAACATATTCTGGCTCTTCTTTATATACGAGCCGTAGGTGACCATGATTCCCATGCCGAGACTCAGCGAGAAAAACGACTGCCCGATTGCCTGCAATACGGTGGCCCCTCCCGCCTGGCTGAAATCTGGCCTTAGCAGGAAAGATATTCCGTCCCGGAACCCCGGCAGGGTAAAAGCGTTGACGCACATTATAATAAGTATGACGAACATCAGCGGCATCGCGGTTTTATTGAACCGCTCTATGCCCTTCTCGATTCCCGAACCCACTATAAACGCCGTCCCCGCAACGAACCCGAGTGTCCAGAGGAAAGGCCGCCAGCCCGAGGCTACGAATCCGTTGAAATTTCCCTCTATTTCGGCAGGCTTCATGGACATAAATTCGCCCGTGACCGATTGACGTATAAATTCCAGCGCCCAGCCGGCTATGACACTGTAAAACGATAGGATTGTAAACGCGGTGAGAATACCGAGATACCCGGTCAATTGCCATGCCCGTACCTTAGAGAGTTTGCGGAACGCCCGCATGGAGTTGCGGCGGCTCGCCCGGCCCACGGTAAATTCCGACAGCATTATCGGCACCGATATCAGGAAACTGATTACGATATAGATAATCAGAAACGCTCCCCCGCCGTTCTCCCCGGCTACATACGGGAAACGCCAGATATTGCCGAGCCCTATCACTGAACCGCCTACAACGGCTATCGTCCCGAATTTACTGCCGAATGTACTCCTTTTTGCCATCTGCGTCCTTAGAGCCACAAAAATAGTTATTTCTTACGAGATGCCGCATGGCCCGACGGACCGCCTAATCAGTATCCGGAGGCCGTCACCTCCCGCAGAGCGGTAATAATTGTAACCGACCGGACAACTATCTTCCCCGGAATGGTTATTTTTGCATGGTGCCCGTAAAGTTTAAAAAGAGGAACCGTACATAATAAATGTTCAAACCGCAGATATACAATATACCCGACCGGCCGGGCGAACCGTTTATCGACCCGGAGGAGATACGGTCCATACTTGCCCTGAGTGCGGCTCCCACCCCGGACCGGGTACGGGAAGTGGCGGCTAAGTCGCTGGCGCTCCAAAGGCTGTCGCTGGCCGATACGGCCGTACTGCTGAACGCCGCCGGTCCGGACTCCGAAAGGGTAATCTTCGATGCCGCAGAGCGGTTGAAAAGGGAGGTATACGGGGACCGGATAGTCGTATTCGCACCGCTCTACATAGGAAGTCGGTGTGTGAACGACTGCACTTATTGCGGCTTCCGGGCGTCGAACCGTGAGACGGTCCGCCGTACCCTCAGCGAAGGCGAAGTACGCCGGGAGGTGGGGGAACTGGCCCGAACGGGGCAGAAACGGCTTATCCTCGTATTCGGCGAGCATCCGGATTACAGCCCGGAATTTATTGCCCGTATGGCCCGGACCGTTTACGAAACCCGCAACGACGGCGACCGGATAAACCGGGTCAATATCAATGCCGCCCCGCTCTCGGCGGAGGGCTTCCGTATAGTCGGGGAAGCCGGTATCGGTACCTACCAGATATTTCAGGAGACTTACGACCCCGAGGTTTACGCACGGGTGCACGGCCGCGGACCCAAAGGGGACTACGCATATCGCCTTACGGCGATGGACCGCGCCGTGGAGGCCGGTATCGACGATGTGGGGCTGGGGGTGCTATTCGGGCTGGGCGACTGGCGTTATGAAGTACTGTCGCTGGTGCGGCATACCAACCACCTCGAAGCGTGCTTCGGGGTAGGGCCGCATACCATATCTTTCCCGCGGATAAGGCCTGCCACAAATCTCGATACGCGCTTGTTCCCGACCGTGGACGACGCGGATTTCCGTAAGATAATTGCCGTCCTGCGGCTGGCCGTTCCATACGCCGGGCTGATACTGACCGCCCGTGAACCGGCCGCTCTCCGGGACGAACTGATTCGGTACGGCATATCCCAGATAGATGCAGGGACGCGGCTCGAGGTGGGCGGGTACAGCGAGACCGGCGGTATGCAGGAGTTGAGCCGGGAACAGTTCGAGTTGTCTGACGCGCGTTCCCTCCGGGATATTGTGGCCGGATTGGTAGAGGGCGGATACATTCCCTCGTTCTGCACGGCGTGCTATCGAAAGGGACGCACCGGAGAACACTTTATGCAGTTCGCCTCCACGGGCCATATTAAAAAGCTCTGTACGCCCAACGCACTTCTGACGTTTGCCGAATTTCTCGAAGGTTACGCTTCCGGACCGCTTTACGACCGTGGATGGGCCCTTATCGAGGAACGCGCCGCCGGACTTGAGGAGGGTATACGGACCATCACCGAAGAGAAACTCCGGGCGGTCCGCAACGGTGGCCGGGACGAGTTTCTGTAACATGATTATACCCCGAATGGGCCGTAACCAATCTTTTTATCTTTCAGGTCTCACTCCTCGGTAGATCCTTCGCTGTGCTCAGGATGACATTATACATTGATTGATTAACTTTGCCGTATCTCCTCCGGACGGATTGCCCGGAAGGTAAACCGCAATAGTGAGGGGGAGTTTGCAAAGGGTCTCTGACCTTTGTGCCGACGACAATAATTTAAACCCGTATAGAATATGAAGAAATTATCTATCCTTGCCGCAACGGTGTGCATGGTGTGTCTTGTCTCCTGCGGAGGCGAGCACGAAGAACAGAAAATCAGGTTCGGAACCGAGTGGGACGAATTGAAAGGCAACCCCCGCACCATGCTGGAAACATCGATGGACTACGACGGTGTACCCCCCGGACAGCCCGGGGATACGGTGTTCGTTACGGCTACCTACTATCTTCCGGACGGTAAGATGACCACGCGCGAATATTTCGACTATTTCGACGAGGACGAGGATTACACCATCGTCTACGAGTACGACGATAACGGCAGGATGGTCCGTTCGGTATATACCGACCACCACGACGACGAGGGTTCTTTCTGGACGATTTACAACTGGAAGGGCGGTATGATAAGCCGTGTGGAGAACCATGACGAAGACGGTATGTTCAGCTATTACAAATATTCCTACAAAGGGAACAGGGAGGTGTCCAGCGGATTTTACAGTGCGGTGGGCGTAAAAATCCAGCAGGTGGATACCGAGTGGGACGGCGAACGGGTGGTAAAACAGACCCAGAAGAGCGACGGTTCGGAGATTGTGCGTACGATTGAATACCCGGACGTTCGTACCGAGTTCATAACAATTAACGGGTTCGGTCCGGAAGACGGGGGCTTGTCGTTGGAGATGACCGTGACTTACGACGAGGACGGAAAATTCACCTCCTTCACCCGCCGCAGCGAGGATGCCGAACTGGCACTGCGCTACTCTTACGAATACGACCAGACCGGCAACTGGACCAAGAGGACCGTTACCTACGGCGACGGCGACGAACCCTATCGTGTGGATACGAGGGTTATAACTTATTATTAGCGAACTGCCGCTTTTGTGTCTCCGGTTGGGTTTAAATCCGGTACCGGGGACCAGGCAAATAAAAGCCCTGCCGATTATACGGCAGGGCTTTTATTTGTGCGGGCCGGTGCTATTGGAAACAGCCGAGGGTTGTGCCTGTGAAGTCGTAGCCCAGATCTTCACCGACTCCTATCAGTTGGCTGCCGGGAGCCGGGCGGAGGAAGTCGATATCGGGCAGGCTTCCGTCCGCTTTGCGCGGGGCCATCAGTTCGTCCGGGTCCAGACTTACGAAATCGGCATCGGTAAGCTCCATCTCTACCGGGTAGAAAGAGTTGATACCTACCTCACACTCGTCGAAATCTATATTTATAAGGTGCTGGCCGGTACGGCGCGGCTCGTAGGATACGTTGTTTTTGATAATATGGCCGTATCCTTCGGGGCGGTCGTATACATTTTCCGGAGCGTCCCGGTTGAGCATATTGAAATTGCTCGGGTTAGCCATTGCGGTGTTGTTGTACCATCCGATACCCCCGAGGTGGTGGTTGGAATAGAAGCCCTGGTTGAGGTTGTAATAGGCAAGGCAACCCCGTACGATGTGCATCGGAACCACATCTATGGTAACGATTCCGCTCAGTCCGTAACCACCTGCCTTGAAGCCCGAACCGTCACCGGCGTTGTCCATCGTGCCGGGTTGATAACCGTTGTAGAAGGACCAGCAGTTTTCGAAAATAACCGGGGCGAAACAGTTGATAAGGTCGAAACCGTCGTCGCTGTTCCACCATGCACGGCAGCCGCGGAACACGTTTCCGACATGGTTCGCGTTGGGTACATGGGCGCCGAAGCCGTCCACGTTACCGCCGTAGGCACCTTCGGAGAAGTTGTCGTAATTGTTGTACGCGTCGCAGTTCAGTATCAGGTTGTACATACCCCTTGTCAGGTAGAAACCGATGGCCATGCCGTCGTGCATCGCGAGGTTTTCGTAAATGTTGTAATTCCCGCCGTCGTTGCGGAAGCATTCCGACTGGGTATGGCCGGTAACTACCACCTGAGTACCCACGATTTCGAAATTCTTGAAATGGTAATAGCTCCGGTCCACATAAAATGCAATGACCCTCTTCACCGGTTCCGGCCTAACCTGTGACATGTCGATTACGGGCCGCTCGCCCTCGTATCCCCAGATATTGATGGGGGCGTCTTCCGTTCCGGAAACCTTGCCTCCGGCGGTGGAGATATCGAACACGTAGACCCAGGTGTTATCCTCATGGGTAATATCATCGTTGGTCATGTAGTAGGTGCCCTCACGGATATAGATGGTCTGGCCAGGTTGTACGACGCTGAGGGCATGGTTGAGCGATGCAAACGGGGCGTCGATGGTTCCGGGATTATCGTCGTCACCGTCTACGGCTATAAAATAACTGTTGGCTGCGTCCCCCGGGAGCCAGTTGGCATAGAGGGTCATATCGGATAGCACTACATCGTTGTCGAAATCCCATGCGTATTCATATTCGGGTTCCGTATACCATCCTCCAAGCTCGTAGCCCGCCAGTTCAGGGTCGTCCGGGCGTGGTATGGTCGTACCCTCGGCAACCTGTTTATCTTCCACTTCGCTGCCGCTTCCCGTATGGAAAGAGACGGTGTAATACATTACGGAGTTATCCAGCCAATAGGCGTAGAGAGTTAAATCCGAAGTGACTACATCGCTGTCGAAATCCCACTCGTTAGCGAAGGTAGACTCCCGGAACCAGCCCGCGAAGGTATACCCCTCCTTCGTGGGATCGGTCGGCTTGGATACCTTACCACCCTGAGATACGGTCTGCGAAGTTACCTTGCTTCCTCCCTGTGAATCGAAGGTAACGGTGTAGGTAAGCACGTCGTCTTCCGAATCGTTGCACCCGCTTGCCAGCAGACCCATTGTCAGGGCCACCGACAAATAAAATAGAAATCGTTTCATTTAATAGTTTTTAGGTTAGACTTAATTATCTTATTTTACAATAAGATTCTGATAGTACGAATTTTAGTTACGGGCGAACTCTTTTGTTGCGGGTTGTAAGGCGAATGCGATATTAAGTCTGTTACTAAGATATGGATAAGTTGTCCGTATAATATGTTATTCCGTTCAAAACCATGCAATAAAAAATACAAATATTATATAATTACTAATATGTCAGTGTGCCGATAAGGCGGAGAATATCCGGGGAAATGATATAAAAGTAAGAGAGACGTCCCGGCCGGGACGTCTCTCTTACTTTTAATTGAGAGTTACTCTTAATCCTGAAACTTGGCCGACAGGAACTCTCTGTTGAGGCGGGCGATGTGGGCCAGCGATATCAGTTTCGGGCACTCCGCTTCGCATGCACCGATATTGGTGCAGTTGCCGAAACCCAGTTCGTCCATCTTGGCGACCATCGCCTTGGCCCTGAGCGAACCTTCAACGCGCCCCTGCGGAAGTTTGGCCAGAGACGATACCCTCGCCGCGACGAACAGCATCGCCGAACCGTTCTTGCAGGTAGCCGCACATGCGCCGCAACCGATACACGCCGCAGCGTCCATACTCTCGTCCGCGTCGGGTTTCGGAATTGGTATCGCATTGCCGTCGGGAACCCCGCCCGTGTTCACAGAAATAAATCCTCCGGCTTGGAGAATCTTGTCGTAGGCGTTACGGTCCACGGCCAGGTCCTTAATCACCGGGAACGCGGCGCTTCGCCACGGCTCGATGGTGATAGTGTCCCCGTCCTTGAACTTGCGCATGTGGAGCTGACAGGTGGTTATCTCGCTGTCCGGCCCGTGTGCACGGCCGTTGATGTGGAGAGAACACATGCCGCAGATGCCCTCGCGGCAGTCGTGGTCGAACACGATGGGCTCCTTACCCTCGTGGATAAGGTTATTGTTGAGTATATCGAGCATTTCGAGGAACGAACTGTCGGGCGACACATCCTTTACGGTGTAGGTCTCGAACGCTCCGCTTGCCTTGGCGTTTTTCTGACGCCATATCTTTAATGTCAGATTCATTTTTCTAATCGTTAAAATATTTAGACACTTACCGCCGACAGGGAGCCGCAGGGGCCTCCGCCGTCGGCACGTTCGAACCGTTTAGTCCTTATAGTTCCTCTGTGCGACCTTTATAGCTTCGAAACCTAACTGCTCCTTGTGCAGGACGGGTTCGGCCTTGTCGCCCTTGTATTCCCATATCGCTACATAAGAGTAATTCTCGTCGTCGCGAAGAGCTTCGCCTTCCGGAGTCTGATACTCCACGCGGAAGTGGCCTCCGCACGATTCGTTGCGGTTGAGTGCGTCCTTCGCCATCAGCTCGCCCAGTTCGAGGAAGTCGGCAAGGCGCAGGGCCTTCTCGAGCTCCTGATTGAACTCTTCATTTACACCTGCCACTCTTACGTCTTTCCAGAACTCTTCACGCAGGGCTTTGATTTCGACGATTGCCTTCTCAAGCGACTCCTTCGAGCGGGCCATACCCACGTTGTCCCACATTATAATACCCAGCTTCTTGTGGATATCGTCTACCGACTGCGAACCGTTGATGGAGAGCAGTTTTTCTATCTTGGCCTTTATAGCCTTTTCCGCCTCCTCGAATGCCGGGTCGTTCACATTTACCTTGGGCGACTGGATCTCCTTGGCAAGGTAGTCCCCTATGGTGTAGGGCAGGACGAAATAGCCGTCCGCAAGGCCCTGCATCAGCGCCGAAGCCCCGAGGCGGTTGGCACCGTGGTCCGAGAAGTTGGCCTCGCCTATGGAGTAGAGACCCGGAACGGTAGTCATCAGGTTGTAGTCTACCCACGTTCCGCCCATCGTGTAGTGGACGGCCGGATAGATCATCATCGGTTCGTGGTACGGGTTTACGTCGGTAATCTTCTCGTACATCTGGAACAGGTTGCCGTAACGCGCCCGGATAACGTCCTCCCCGAGCCGTTCGATAGCCGTCTTAAAGTCGAGGAATACGGCCAACCCCGTTTCGTTAACGCCGAATCCGGCGTCGCAGCGCTCTTTGGCCGCACGCGATGCCACGTCCCTCGGCACGAGGTTCCCGAATGCCGGGTAACGGCGCTCGAGGTAGTAGTCCCTTTCTTCCTCGGCGATATCCGACGGTTTAATCTTTTTGGAGCGGATAGCTTCCACGTCCTCTTTTTTCTTGGGTACCCATATACGCCCGTCGTTACGAAGCGACTCGGACATCAGAGTCAGCTTGCTCTGCTGTGTGCCGTGAACCGGGATACAGGTGGGGTGTATCTGGGTAAAGCACGGGTTGGCGAAGAACGCGCCCTTCTTGTAGGCCTGCCAAGCCACCGAACCGTTCGAGTTCATGGCGTTGGTCGAGAGGAAGAAAACGTTTCCGTAACCTCCCGTGGCCATAACGACCGCGTGGGCGCCGAAGCGCTCGATTTCGCCGGTAACGAGGTTGCGGGCGATAATACCCCTTGCCTGCCCGTCGATAAGCACTATATCCAGTATCTCGTGGCGCGGGAAACTCTTTACGCTGCCTTTGGCTATCTGGCGGTTGAGAGCCGCGTATGCACCCAGCAACAACTGCTGGCCCGTCTGGCCGCGGGCGTAGAACGTACGTGACACCTGCGCTCCCCCGAACGAGCGGTTGTCCAGCAGGCCGCCGTAATCCCTTGCGAAAGGAACTCCCTGAGCCACACACTGATCTATGATATTGTTCGATACCTCGGCCAGACGGTAAACATTGGCCTCGCGGGCGCGGTAGTCGCCGCCCTTTATGGTGTCGTAAAAAAGGCGGAATACCGAGTCGTTGTCGTTCTGGTAATTCTTAGCCGCGTTGATACCTCCCTGCGCGGCGATAGAGTGCGCACGGCGGGGAGAGTCGGAGATACAGAATATCTTTACGTTATAGCCCAGCTCGCCCAGAGATGCGGCCGCAGAGGCCCCTCCGAGTCCTGTACCTATAACGATTATATCGAGTTTGCGCTTATTGGCAGGGCTGACTACCTTTATTTCAGCCTTATGTTTGCTCCACTTGTCGGCCACGGGACCGGCAGGAATCTTCGATTCTAATGTTGCCATATCTGATAGTTTGTTATCCGTTGATTTATAATCGGCCTGCTCAAGCCCCGCAAATTCCGTTGGCCCTGAGGAACGATACCACGGCGATGGCCGCGAAACCGAGTACAATCAGAGTAGCCACGATGTTGGAAGTGATTTTAAGCCTCGGGTACCATGTCTTGTTGGCCCATCCCACTGTCTGGAACATACTCCATACGCCGTGGGTCAGGTGGAACCAGATGGCGCCGAACCATACGAGGTAAATAACGAGGTAGACCCAGGAGCCGAAAATTTCACGCACCATCGATACGCCGTCCTGCGGATGGTGGCCGAAACTGTTCTCATGGCCGCCGATTATCTCCACGAACTGCATATTCCACCAGAAATTCCAGAGGTGGATGGCCAGCCCGAGGCAGATGATAAGCCCGAGGACGAACATGTTCTTGGAGGCCCAGCTTACACCCTCCTCCTTCACGGTGACGGCATAGCGCTGCGAGCCCCGGGCACGCCTGTTCTGAAGGGTGAGGATAAGCGCGTAAACTACGTGCACTACCACGCCGAGGGCGAGTATTAACGTCCCGATAAGAGCATACCAGTTGGCACCGAGGAACGATGTCACCAGGTTGTAAGACTCCTCCGAAAAGAGCAGGGTCAGGTTCATCGCCAGATGGAAAATCAGGAAGAGAACCAGAAACGCTCCTGAAACGCTCATAACGAGCTTCCTCCCGATAGACGAAGAGGTGAGGAAATTTCCCATAGAATAACAGTTTTATTTAATTGGTTTACTTATTATTACAAACTGTTCCGGAAGACGTGGACGGAACTCGCCGCCCACGGCCGATACAAGCTACAAAGTTATCTTATTGTTTGTAAAATAACAATGTTTCCGGGTATTTATATTTCACTCTTCCCGCGGTGATGAAAATCGAAAAACGGCATATGGCCGGATGAAAAATCCATAAAATTGCGAAAAACGTAAAAGATATTACAAATATTGTTATATTTGTTGTCGGAACCTATATGTAATATCTTATATATACTTATTAAACCTTTGGGGGGTTGAAAATGATTCTGACAAAAAAAAGGCGTCTGCGGCTCGGTATCCGGCAACAGACGGCGCTGCTGTCACGGCAGGAGAAATTACGCCAGTCGAAAACCGTTTTTTCTATCCTTGAAAAGACTACGGTCTTCCGCAAATCCCGGAACATAGGATTTTTCTGGTCTCTTACCGACGAAATACCTACGCAGGACGTTATCCGCAAATGGGCAGGACGGAAAAATATTTTCCTTCCCCGTACCGAGGGCGACGGGATGCACTTCGTATGGTATACCGAAGGGTGTGAAATGGAAGAGGGGGATTTTAGAATCCTGGTTCCGGCGGGTGCCGCACGGATAGATCCGGCCGAGCTCGATATTATTATTGTGCCCGGGGTGGCATTCGACTCGCAGGGCCGACGGCTGGGTAAAGGCAAGGGCTACTACGACCGGTTTATGGAACTGTACGGTAACTATACGGTCGGGGTCTGTTTCCACCACCAGCTGATTGCCGAGGTGCCGTCCGAACCGCACGACAGACGGGTGGACATGATGGTTTCGCCCGGCGGGCTGCTCGTAATCACGGATACGGTGGCGGAAGGAGAGCAGGCCGAGGGGGTGTGTTCCGGCTCGCGGAATCTCTCCCTCAAAGAGAGTCTTGCCTGATTAATACCTTTATTACATACATCCACTATCGATAGAAAGGCATCCGTCGGGATGCCTTTCTAAAGAATGCCGGCGGATTATTTTACGAATATGCGCGTTAAGGTAAGACCAACAGCGGTACCTGCCGGTTACCTTGTCCGAAAAGAGGGACCGGGTTCGGAGACCGTAACGACCACCCGGTCGTACAGTTCATTACTGCGGACCTCGATTATGTTGTCTCCCGGATTAAGCTCGATATCTTTCCATGAGACCGTCCCCAATTCCGCTTTGGCGACTCCCATAGGAGCACCGTTTAGATACAGTTCCGCCTCCGGACGGTTGGTAAACGCCCGTATATCCTGCCGGGAGGAGTGGCGGTCGGTCCACCGCCTTTCGGCTATATGGACGAACGGGTCGTACGGATTCCAGTTGGCTTTGAAAAAATAGTAGGCGTCCTTCCGGTTTCGGCGGTCGAAAGTGACCAGCCCCGTATCGTTCACACCGTTACCTTCGCCCCATGTACGTCCTGCCGCGCCGTAATCGAACATCTGCCCGGCGAACAGGCCCCAGAACATTCCGTCACCGTTCAGATAGCGGTAATACTGCTCGTGGAGGTGTGTATGCCACCGCTCGGGATGGTAGCGGCCCAGGAAGTTGGACCTGCGGAGGGTGTCGCCCTGATGGTAGATCGAGGCGCCCGCTCCCCAGTTGACCGCCGAATGGACATTGTTCTAGTTGAGCTGGAACTGCCGCTTCCATATCTGTATATCGGACGGCACACCTGCGCGCCAGCCGAAATGGTGGTCCCACATTACCAGATCGGTCACGAAATTTATCTCTCCGTCTTCGTTACTCAGGGCCGTGGTCAGGCGCGAGGGGTCTTCCCGCTTCGCCAGCAGATTGAGATTGGAAATATAGTCCACGGGATTGTCCCCGCGCATGTGCATATCGGAAAATATTCCCCACATGACCACCGAAGGATGATTGTATAGCTGTTTTATAATGCCGGTCGCCTGTTCCATACCGTTGGTCCGGAAAGACTCGGTGCCGGGAAACGCGTTGTCGGCGAAATAGACGCTGCCGGTCAGCGGGAAGTCCTGCCAGACGAGCAGGCCGTAGCGGTCGCACAACTCATAGAAATAGGGGTGATGCATTACCACGGGTATGCGGACGGCCGTAACGCCCATTTCGGTCAGGAATTCGAAATCCTCCGCCACCTGTCGGCGGGTAAGCACAGGACCGGTCAGGGCCTGATCGGGTACGGCCGAGACTCCCCGCACCGTGTAGGGTTTGCCGTTCAGCAGCAGCGGCCCGTCGGGCGATATCTCCACGCGGCGGAACCCGGTCCGCACCGCAACCGAGTCGCTCCGGTCGTCGTCAGCGTGGATAGCGACGCTCACCGTATAGAGATACGGGTCGTCCACTCCACGCCACAGCCGCGGCCGGGTGAACGAGAACGGTATTCTCGCCGATGAAGTCGCCCTGCCGCTGAGCCGAACCCGCGCCGATTCCATAGCCACTACGCCACCTTCGTCGTCTGTGACCGTAACTATGGCGGTGACGTTGTTGTCCCTCACGCCGCATACCAGCACCTCGGCTTCCGCCTCCACCAATTGGTCCGTGATATTCTTCTAAATTACGTAGACACCCTCTCCACCGTGGTCGGTGAGCGAAACCATGTCGCGGCCGGTAACTACCAGCTCCACGTCGCGGATAAGGCCGCCGTAGCTGTTCTGATCGCCAGCGACGGGCAGCACGTCCGACCGTGGAGAATTGTTGACCGCCATCCAGAAAACGTTCTTGTTCCCGAACTGTACGTAGTCGGTGATTTCATACGCGAATGCCGAGTAACCCCCCTTGTGCGCACCCAAATGGCGGCCGTTGAGGTAGAGGTCCGACACGTTATTAGCCGCATGGAACCGGATAAACACCCGGCTGCCGCGCCACGATTCGGGTATCTGCGCCTCGTTCATATAGTACCCCATCCCGCGGAAGTAATCCTTATCGCCCGCAATGGCGTCCCGGCTCCAGGTATGCGGCAGGGTCACCCGAACACCGCCGTCCCCGGACGGGTCGTTGCCGTAGAAGAATCGCCATCCGCTGTTGAAATTATATATGTTGCGTCCCGCGGCCGTCGAGGTCAGCACGGCCATTATGAGCAACGGAACGATTTGTTTAATTTTTCCCATTATCATAGATATTATAACCCTTACAAAATTAGCATATCCGGCGGTCAATTCCCCCGATAACGCGAATATTTAACTATTTTTGCAACCATCCGGCCAACTCCGGAGACATTTGTAACGGTGGCGCTCTGTACCGGCCGATTATTCCGGACGGGCTGTCGGCCGGGAACGGCCCCGACCGTAGGTCGGGAGAAGCCGACAGGCTAACCGGTGCCTTGGGATACGATACACGGTACCGGCGGCGGAATTAGTAATTTGAAAGATGCTTGTACTCGACATTATATTGGCGTTGTTGCTTTTATGGGCCCTGTTTACGGGGTTCCATAAGGGGTTCTTCGTGCAGCTTGCAGGTCTGGCCGGGCTTATAATCGGGGTGTGGCTGGCAATGCGCTCCGGGAGGACCCTCGGCCTGTGGCTTGGTATAGGCGAAAAATATGCCGCGATTGTAGGTTTTCTGATAATCCTTGTGCTGGTCATCCTGCTGGTGGCATCGGTGGGACGGCTCTTTAAGGGTATCTTCGGGTTCGCCGGGCTGAGCCTGCTCGACAAGCTGGCCGGTATGGTACTCTCGGCGGCTAAAATCTGGCTTATACTCGGGCTATTGCTGTGGGGCTTCGATTCGTTGAACCGGACAGCCGGTTGGGTTTCGGAGAGTAAAATCGGCGAGTCGGTGCTCTACCGGCCGATGGTGGGCGTGACGGCATTCGTATTTCCATATCTGGCTTTGCTCAGGGATACTTTCTCCCCGCTTTGGGAGGACGGGGTTGCAAAACACGGGCAGGATGTCTGACGGCGGCGAAAATAGGGCTCTGGTTATGCGTTCGGCCGGGAGCAGCTATACCCTGCGGGACTGCAATACCGGTGTGTTGTCGGAAGCACGCCTGCGCGGTAAACTGCGGCTGAAAGGGGTTCGCTCCACGAATCCGGTTGCGGTCGGGGATATAGTGGAATACGATACCGACGAGTACGGCGAGCATACGATTACGGATATCAGACCGCGGCGGAACTATATTATCCGGCGGTCGCCCAACCTTTCGAAAGAGTCGCATATTATCGCGGCAAATGTGGACAGGGCCGTGCTGGTGGCCACCCTGTTTTCACCCGAGACAAACCCCGAGTTTATAGACCGGTTCCTCGTAACCTGCGAGGCGTACGGAGTGCCCGCCACGATAGTTCTGAATAAATACGACCTGGCCGGGAAGTTTCCGGACGCGGTAGAGGCGTTTCGCGAAATCTATATAAAAGCCGGGTATCCCGTTATGGAGGCCTCGGCGCAGACCGGTTATAATATGGACCGGCTGGCCACTCTGCTCGAAGGCTGTACGACACTGTTCGCGGGTAATTCGGGCGTGGGAAAGTCATCTCTGATACAGCGGTTCGTACCCGGAGAGGATGTGCGTACGGCCGAAATATCGAGTTACCACAATAAAGGAAAGCATACCACCACGTTTGCCCGGATGTACCCGGTTGCAGAGGGAGGGTATATAATCGATACCCCGGGAATAAAAGGGTTCGGCCTGCTGGATATCGGGCCCGGAGAGTTGTACCGGTTTTTCCCGGAACTAATGCGCCACGCGCCCGGATGCCGTTACTATAACTGTACCCATGTGCACGAGCCGGGGTGCGCGGTTACCGAAGCGGTTGAAGCCGGAGATATCTCGGAGAGCCGTTATATAAGTTACCTGAAGATACTCGAAGACGATGAAAAATACAGGAAATAGGCCGGACCGGGAGCTGCCGGATGCGGCGTACTTCGAGAAGCGGATAGAGTTTCTCTCGCAATTTACCACCGAAGCGAGAACTGCCCGGCTGCGGAATGTGCTCCGGCAGCGCACCCGCTACATGACAATCTGCCTCGAGAATATCTACCATCCGCAGAACGCTTCGGCGCTGGTGCGCCACTGCGACGCTTTCGGGATACAGGATCTCCACACCGTGGAGGAGATATGCCGGTTCAGGCCTAACACCAATATTGTCAAAGGTACCGACAAGTGGGTGACGTTCCACCGCAGTTTCCGCACGGAGGACGCCCTTGCGGGACTGCGCCGGCGGGGCTATCGCATAATTGCGACCATTCCCAACGAGGGGGACTGCCCGCCGGAGGAGTTCGACGTACATGCCGGGCCGTTCGCCGTGGTATTCGGGACTGAGCACGAAGGAGTCAGCGAAAAGGTCAAAGAGGAGGCCGACGGGTTTATCCGCATTCCGATGTGGGGTTTCGTGGAGAGCCTGAACGTGTCGGCATGCGCGGCGATAATACTCTATAACCTGTCCAAACGACTTCGGGAGAGCGATATCGGGTGGGGGCTGTCGGAAGATGAGAAGCGGGAGCTGATGTTCGACTGGATGATGAGTTCGGTGAAAAATGCCGAGACCCTGCTCACCAAATTCGAGGAGTAGGCAGGGATGGCACCACCAAAAAATATAGCAGGACGATGAAAAGGCTGTTATTGTTGATTTATGTCTCTACCTGCGGCTTTACGGCTTATGGGCAGGAATTCAGCTTCGTATATGACGAGGACTGTTTCGCTTTTATGAGGGAGGAGCCGGGGGTCCGGTCGCCCGTGACGGATACGCTCTACTCACTGCAGATAGTACGTACGGGCCGGTCGGAAGGGGACTGGACGGAGATTATCGGGACGGATTTCTCCGGGGTCGGGTGGGTGCACTCATCGAGGCTCCGCGCCCTGCCCGAAGGGCCTTCGGCCGACCTGAGGGAGAGTTATTTCAGGTACGACCGACACTACTGGAAGTTCGTCGCCGGAATAGACGTGCCAGAAGTTATTCTAAACCTGGAACCTTTCGGTGCGGCGGGCCTGCCCAAGCAGCCTAACTACAGCCCTGGGGCTCCTGCGACTTTCATTTCGGTAGAAAGAGCGAACGCCTACCATGCGGCGGAGCGGGACCCGGACCGAAAGGAACTGTGGGATTGGGAACAACCGGGCTGCTGGGTGCGAGTCTCGGTCTATCCCGGAAGGGTGGTTATACAGGACGAGAAGGGCCTGTTCTCCTTTATCCGTACCCCCGCCGGCCGCACCTGCCTTTCGGTAACGCCCGTCGACCTTTTCACACCAGAAAGTTACGCGCAATGGGAGGTCGAAGAGGCCATAGCCGAGGCGCAGGAGTTCAGGCGAAGCTACCAAGCCGCGGGAAGGGATGAATCGGGCTATTGGAGGAGCTTCGGAAATATGGAGGATTTCGAAATATTCCTCAGGCTGCACAGTGCATATTACAGCGGCGATTCCCGGATGCAGGACCTGTACCCGTTTATATTGGAGAGGATGCACTGCGATGCCAGCGCGTGCGAGGCACACCGAAGGTATCGGATGGAGCATCTGATATATACCAACTCAGGCCTTATAGATATAGAGTATCTCAAGGAAGAACGGCCATCAGAATAGAGACTCATAAGGCCTCATTAAAATTCGGACAGACACAAGATGAATCTACTTCGCAGACAATTCCTCGCCCATGTGGGGCAGACCTCGCCATCGCCCCTTATGATAGAGGTGGACCGGGCCGAAGGTGTGTTTTTTTATACCCCCGAAGGTAAGCGCTATTACGACCTGATATCGGGAGTGAACGTGAGCAATGTGGGGCACGGCAATCCGGCCGTAGTGGACGCCATCAGGGAACAGGCCGGGAGGTACACACATATTATGGTCTACGGTGAAATGGTCGAGAGGCCGCAGGTGGAGTATGCCGCACTACTCACGTCGCTGATGCCTGAAGGGCTGGACTCGGTCTATTTCCTCAATTCGGGGAGCGAGGCAGTCGAAGGGGCGCTGAAGCTGGCCAAGCGGTGTACCGGCCGGAGCGGACTGGTATCCTTTCGGGGAGCTTACCACGGCTCCACCCACGGCTCGCTGAGCGTGATGGGAGGCGAGGAGTACAAAAATGCATTCCGGCCCCTACTGCCGGACGTAACGCAACTTGAGTTCAACGACTTCGAAACGCTCGGGCAGATTACCGACCGGACAGCCGCGGTAATTATCGACCCGTCGCAAAGCGAGGCCGGGGTGCGCATCGCGGCCGAAGGATATTTTAAAGCGCTGCGGGAGAGGTGCGACGAAACCGGTACGATGCTCATATTCGACGAGATACAGAGCGGTATGGGCCGTTGCGGCACAATGTTCGCGTTCGAAAAATACGGCGTGGTTCCCGACATAGTCTGCCTCGCCAAAGCATTGGGCGGCGGCATGCCACTCGGAGCGTTCGTGGCCTCGAAGGAGAATATGGATAAGCTGACCCATAACCCCGTGCTGGGGCACATAACGACCTTCGGCGGCCATCCCGTCTGCTGTGCCGCAGGTCTGGCGGCCCTGCGCTACACGCTCGACCACGGCCTGCACCGCAAGGCAGACGCGCTGGGCGCGCAGTATGAATTCCTGTTGGCGGACCATCCGGCGGTCCTGGAAGTGCGTCGGAACGGCCTTCTACTCGCCGTGGAGGTCGGTTCCTCCGAGCTGATGCTCCGTATTTTGGAACAGTTCAAACAGCTCGGTATCCTTAGCGACTGGTTCCTCTTCTGCGATACCGCCTTCCGCATCTCCCCCCCGCTTACAATCACCGAAGAGCAGGTGCGTGAGAGCGCCGCGCTGATTACCGAAGCTCTCGATAAAGCCGGGCGCTAGGTTGGCAGGACTGGTAGTTTGTATTGTCGGGTCCTCCCGGCGACTAAACATCCTGTCGGGTCGGAATGTCGATATCGTACAAAGACGGGTCGTTATTGTGTAATGCTTTAATTAACCCTTATCCTATTTTTGTATATTGACCGTGTTTTCTGCCGGCCTGTTTCGCCGTTTCCGCAGCGGGGGGAATAAACGGTCGCCTGAACCGTTATATTAATACCCGTTTACGTTATTACCCGTTAATCCTGAACGAGCAAACCTAACCTAAAATATCCATCCGATGAACATTAAGTTCCTATTACCCTTACTTGGCCTGACGGCCTTTATTCCCGGTCCCGCACGTATGGCGGCCCAGCCGCCCAAGCCGGGATACGTTATCGACAGTTTTACTTTTAACCAGAGGCAGTCCTACGACAGCCGTACACTCCAGTACCGCCCCGACGGGGAGGATTTCGTGGCGGTGAACGGCAAGAACCGTTATACCCGTGCGCTATACGGCAGCCATACCGAATTTCGTATAGAAACCAGCGACAGGCCGGTATTTGCCGCATACGGGAAGGTTCGGAATAAGAATATAAGTTTTCGGGTAGCCGTTCCCGGGCAGGCGGCGGTAGCGCTCGATTCCACCGCTTTTTGCGAGTCACGCTACACCCCGGGCCGCCGAACATACCGCCTCACCGACCCATCATGGGGAGACGGCGAAATCAATATATCGGTCCTCGCTTTTTTCGACAGCGAGGGGGGTATCTGGAAAATCGAGTCCACCGGAATGCCGGAAGGCACGGAACTCTGGGCCGGGCTGACCGGTATCCGGGCGGAAAGGCTCAACCGTAACGGCGATATGGGCGCCGACCCTGCCGACTCTTTCGAAGCTCCGGTAAATCCGGTATACTCCACCGTGTGCCGATGGGACGTCGGCGGGAGCGGAACCGTTTACATGTTGTTGGAGAATCTCGATATATCGGAGATGGCCCCGGCGGCGGGTGCCGCCCTGTACGACCGGACGGAAGAAGCCCGAAAGGCGCTCGTCTCGCGAGTCCGTTTCGAAACGCCCGACCCGTACATCAACCCGATAGGCGGCGCGCTGGTGGCCGCGGGCGACGGTATATGGGACGGGCAGGTGTGGCTCCACGGAGCTATCGGCTGGCGGATGCCGCTTCCCGGCTGGAGGGCGGCTTATACCGGTAATTTCCTCGGATGGCACGACCGGGCGAAGATTCATTTCGACGGTTATGCGGCCAGCCAGGTGACTGACGTACCGAACACCATTCCCCATCCGACACAGGACCCCGAACTGAACCTTGCACGTGCCATCAAAGAGTGGGGTACCCCGATGTATAGTAACGGCTATATAGCCCGTACACCGAACGACCCCACCGGTATGAACCACTACGATATGAACCTCGCCTATATAGACGAACTGCTTTGGCACTTCCAGTGGACCGGGGATTGGGAATATGCCCGGGAAATGTGGCCCGTCCTGCAACGCCATCTGGCTTGGGAAAAACTCAACTTCGACCCGGACGACGACGGCCTGTACGACGCCTACGCCTGTTTCTGGGCGAGCGACGCGGTATATTACAATTCGGGCGGGGTGACACTGTCATCGGCTTATAACTACCGCGCTAACAAACTGGCTGCACAAATCGCCGAACGGATAGGTGAAGACCCGGAACCCTACCGCAGGGAGGCGGAAAAAATTCTGGCCGCCATCAACACGCGGCTGTGGATGGAAGATAAGGGTCACTGGGCGGAATTTCAAGACTTTATTGGGCATCAGCGGTTGCACGAAAGTTCCGCTATATGGACAATATACCATGCCATAGACAGCGACATCGCCGACCCGTTTCAGGCATACCGGGCCACCCGGTACGTGGATTCGGAAATTCCCCACTTCCCGGTCCGTGCCGCGGGACTCGAGGACGGCGGATACGAAACCATCTCGACTACCAACTGGATGCCCTACGCATGGAGCGTAAACAATGTGGCCTTCGCCGAGGTCTGGCACATGGCCCTGGCCTATTTTCAGGCCGGAAGAAACGACGAAGGGTTCAAACTGCTCAAGAGCTCGGTGCTGGACGGTATGTATATCGGCAACAGTCCGGGGAACTTCGGGCAGATATCGTTCTACGACGCGGCCCGCGGCGAAACATACCGCGATTTCGGCGACCCAGTGGGTGTGGCTTCCCGGGTGTTTATACAGGGGCTCTACGGCATCAATCCCGATGCGCTGAACGACAGGCTTGTAATCCGGCCCGGATTTCCCTCGGAGTGGCCGCACGCTTCGCTCGAAACGACCGACGTAAGTTACAGCTTCGTCCGGGGTGCCGACGACGGCAGAGATGTATACACCATTACGCATAACCTCGGTTTCGCGCAGAGCGTCGATCTCAGGGTGAGGGCTTACCACGACCGTATCCGGCAGGTTACCGTAAACGGACAACCCGTGGAATGGACCCTCTCGGATGCCGTGGCCGGGTATCCGCTGGTGTCCGTATTCTTCCCGACAAAACCGGGTATGAAGTATGAGGTAACTATCGAATGGGCGGGCGACCCGATAGTAACCGAACCCGTAACAGGTAACCGGACAAGATTCGAACAGGTTACCCAGGGCGATATGAGCTGGTGGAAGGCTGCACATTACACCGTGGAACCGGAGCCGGTGGAGTATTCGGGACTATTTGAAAATGTTGTGGAAGGGCGGTGCGAACCGGTACCGATGGATAACCTCTGGAACTCGTCGGTAGCGGATATTTTCACTAACGAATACCTAACGCCCCGTTCGCCTTACACTACCTTGCAGATACCGACGCAGGGTATCGGCGAGTGGTGTCATGCGACTTTTACGGCCGTTATCGACGACAGCGGGCTTCGTTCGCTGGTCCGTGACGGAGTGCTGGAAACAAGTCTGGGCGTTCCGTTCCGCTCTCCGGGCGACGGGAACAATATCGCCTATACCTCCCTGTGGGACAATTATCCCGACCGGATTTCCGTACCACTCGACGGCAAAGCCTCACGGGCATACCTGTTGATGGCAGGCAGCACTAATCAGATGCAGTCGCGTATCCTGAACGGTACCGTGACCTTCACCTACACGGACGGAAGCACCCGGATATTCGAGCTAACTAATCCCTATACCTGGTGCCCCATCGAACAGGATTTTTATGTGGACGATTACGCATTCCGGGTGGACGGCCCGCGGCCGTACAGGCTTCACCTCAAGGACGGTAAAGTGGCTCAGACACTGTCTCGTGACCCGGGTATCGTCTATTTCCCCGATATAGAGTGCGGTGCGGCCCTGCTGCTGGATATCGAACTCAACGCGGGAAAAGAGCTGAAAGAGATGACCGTGGAGACAATAGCCAACGAAGTGGTTATCGGTCTTATGGGGGTGACTCTCCAAAGATAGGTAGCTTGCGGGATAGATCCCGTGCATAATAACAAAGGGCCTGCATCGCAAGAATGCAGGCCCTTTGTTATAGGTGGGTGGATATAATTTAATTTATGGGTAAGCCTTCCGACTCCTTCTTATCTTTGGATAGTATTTTTTTCAGTTTGTATTCCGCCGAAATACCGTCGCCGGGGACGTCGTCGACGGGCCACATATCCAGTTTCAGGAGCCACTCGTAGCCCTCTTCGTATTCGAATCCGGCGATGGTACCGTCAGCCATTCCCACGGTCCACTCCATCGCGCTGCCCCATTTGACATAGTACCGGTACCTGTTCTCTGCCGTCTGGTCAGGGTCCGTCCACAGGCGTGAGGCCAGCGTGACCGTAACCTGTTCCGGACGGTCCTTATTGCAAGCCGTCAGGAGGAGTGGAAAAAATAGTAAGGCCAACAAATGTTTCATAGAAAAGTACCGTCTTTGTGTATGCAAATTTATAAATAGTATCGGCGTCGTGCAATTTATTCCGCCGGTTTACCGCAGGGACGGGATGCAAAAACCGGCCCGTAATTGTACAGGACCGGTTTTCTGTAAGTATGGGATTAATGGATGAGCTCCGTGTTATCCGCACGGGTACCGGAATACTATTCCCGGACGCCCCGGCGTGACAGACTCTTTATCCGCATTTTGAGTGGCCGCACGACATACACACCGGGCAGCCGTTTTGATATACCAATGTGTCCTCGCCGCATTCGGGGCAGATTTCTTTGGTTTTGGTGCCGTTGCTGATGTAGGTTTTCAGCGCCCGTGCCACCCCGTTCTTCCATGTGTTGATAGAGTCGCTGTCGAGCTGGAGCGATTCCACGAGGTTCACCACGTCGATTATAGGCATCCCGATGCGGAGGACACCCGAAATGAGTTTGGCATAGTTCCAGAAAGAGGCGTCGAAAAGGCGTGAAATACCGCCGATGGTGTTCGTGTAACCGTACTTATCCTTGTACTGGAAGTCGTACCGTTTCTGGCCGTCCTGTTCCACAACTTTGAGTATTGTTCCCTTTTTCACCTTTTTGGGAATGAACATGGCGTCCTCCTCGATTTTACCGGTGAAAATCTCGTAGGGCCGGTCGTTGTAGATACCCACGAAAGCAATCCAGTCCTCGTCTCCGTTTTTGAAACGGACGATATCGGCTTCCAGTTCCGTCGGGCGGTGCTTGGGCGGCTTGTAACCTGTCGGGTTCTTCTCCTCACCGTCCTCGGCCTTCTTCTTTTTCTTGGTGTCGACCAGTACCCCCGCGCGGGAACCGTCGCGGTAGACCGTGACACCCTTGCAACCGTGTTCCCATGCCGTGAGGTAGACTTTGGCCACCAGCTCCTCGGTGACCTCGTTGGGCAGGTTTACCGTTACGGAGATGGAATGGTCCACCCATTTCTGTATCGCGCCCTGCATCTTGACCTTACTCACCCAGTCTATATCGTTGGCCGTCGCCTTGTAGTAGGGCGATGCCGACACGATTCTGTCGAGTTCCTCGTCCGGCATGTGTTCGAGATTGTCGGTAGGGTAGCCGTTCACCTCCATCCAGGTGATAAACTTGTGGTGGTAAACGTTGTATTCTTCCCATGAGTCGCCCACCTCGTCCACAAAGGTTACCTTAACGTCCTGGTCGCTCGGATTCACCTTCCTGCGCCGTTTATAGACCGGGCGGAATACCGGCTCGATGCCCGAGGTGGTCTGAGACATAAGGCTCGTAGTCCCGGTCGGCGCGATGGTCAGCATGGCGATATTCCGGCGGCCGTGTTCGGCCATCTCCTTGTAAAGCTCCGGGTCGGCCTGCTTTATACGCTCTATCATCGGGTTGGCCAGTTCCTTTGCTGTATCGTATATAGGGAACGGCCCCCTCTTCTTAGCCATATCGACCGATGCACGGTACGCCTCCAAAGCAAGTGTCTTCTGTACCTCCACGGCAAACTCGATAGCCTCTTTGGTGCCGTAGCGAAGACCCAAAGCCGCGAGCATATCCCCCTCGGCCGTGATACCGAGGCCGGTACGGCGCCCTTGCATGGCCTTTTCGCGTATCTTCTCCCACAGTTTGCGCTCCACGCTGCGGATATCGTCGTCCTCGGGGTCGCCCTCGATTTTAGCTATTATGGCCTCCACCTTCTCCAGCTCGAGGTCGATTATATCGTCCATCATACGCATGGCCTTGTGCACATGGTCGCGGAACTTGTCGAAATCGAACCTGGCCCGTTCGGTGAACGGCTCGTTTACATACCCGTAGAGGTTCATCGCCAGCAGGCGGCAGCTGTCGTACGGGCAGAGCGGTATCTCGCCGCACGGATTGGTGGACACAGTGGTGAACCCCAGGTCGGCATAGCAATCAGGCACCGATTCGCGGATTATTGTATCCCAGAAGAGGACCCCCGGTTCGGCAGACTTCCATGCGTTATGAATTATCTTATCCCACAGGGCCTTCGCGTCTATATCTTTTTCATAAAGCGGTTCGGGTGAGTTTATAGGAAACTTCTGGTGATACTTCTTACCATCCTTTACCGCCCGCATAAATTCGTCGTCGATTTTAATAGAGACGTTGGCGCCGGTCACCTTCCCCGTTTCTACCTTGGCGTCGATAAAGTTCTCCGCGTCCGGGTGTTTGATGGAGAGCGAGAGCATCAACGCGCCGCGCCGACCGTCCTGCGCCACCTCGCGCGTAGAATTCGAATAGCGCTCCATAAACGGTACGATGCCTGTGGAGGTCAGGGCGCTGTTCAATACCGGGCTGCCCGTCGGGCGGATATGCGAAAGGTCGTGCCCCACGCCGCCGCGCCGTTTCATAAGCTGCACCTGCTCCTCGTCGATACGTATAATCCCGCCGTAACTGTCGGCCGGGTTCTTGTGGCCGATTACGAAACAGTTCGACAGGGACGCTATCTGGAGATTATTGCCGATGCCGGTCATCGGGCCTCCCTGCGGGATTACGTACCGGAAGTCCCGCAGAAGGTCGAGCACCTCGGATTTACTCATCGGGTCGGGATAGTTTGCCTCGATGCGGGCAATCTCCGAAGCTATCCTCTCGTGCATCTGTTCGGGCGACTTTTCGTATATCTTTCCGAACGAATCCTTCAATGCGTATTTGCTGACCCAGACCGTGGCGGCCAGTTCGTCGCCACGGAAATATTCCTTCGCTGCCTCGACCGCGTCACCATAACTGTATTCGGTCATGGCAGGGGACGACACGGTCCTGTCTTTCTTCTTGGTTTCAGGCATTTCTCAATGTATAGTGTTGTTGTAACTTTATGGTGCTGAGTGGATTGGCCGGGTAGTGCCAAAAGATTGACGCCCATTTCACATCGGGCGTCATTTACCTGCAAGTTTACAACATCTTTCGCGCAGAAACCGATGCCCCCGTTTTAATTT
Organism: Rikenellaceae bacterium; assembly: GCA_020859685.1. Taxonomy (GTDB): domain Bacteria; phylum Bacteroidota; class Bacteroidia; order Bacteroidales; family Rikenellaceae; genus WRDF01. Next base: position 54,111 of record JAJBVT010000098.1, on the reverse strand, counting down.
ATCAATAAATTATCAACAGTCGGGGCAGGTGTTTTCAGAGTGTGACAGTTACCGAAACCCGTTCCACTTTGCCGCCCAGGGGAGGGGCTATTTTCGAAACGCGGACGGTCAGTTTTTGGATGGCGGGAAATCGTTCCTTTAGTGAGTCGGCAATGCGTTTTGCGACGTTTTCGAGGATGTCCGAGGTAAGTTCCATTTGCTCGCGAACCACATTATACACCTCCAGATAATTGACGCTCCGGGTAATATCGTCCGCGGCAGCCGCTTGCGTGGCGTCGTAGGTAATAGATACGTTAACGTTAAACCGGTTCCCGACCTCTTTCTCAAGCCTATAACACCCATGGCGGGCGTAGAACTCCATATTTTCGAGTTCTATGGTTGCGATGGTCTTCTCCTGTGGCTTCATTACGGTTGATTTAATCGGGCGTCGCTTTATGCGGAAGGCCCTCAGAATAGGTACTTCTGCGATTTAACCTGTTTTATCAGTGAATTTATTTCGTCCCAGACCTCCTCGGGGAAGGTGGTACCGATAACCTCTATCACTTTTCCTGCCGCGATTGCACCCACCGTACCGCACTGGCGTAAGGAGAGCCCGTTGCAGAGGCCGTACAGGAATCCGGCAGCGTAAAAATCGCCCGCACCGGTGGTGTCCACCCTCGTGGCGGCTTTCAGAATGCCGACATGGGTCGTCTCTCTGTTATGTTTAATGTAAGCGCCTTTGATACCGATTTTTACTATGGCAAGGTCGCATTTCGCAGCGATTACATCGAGGGCTTTCAACGGGTCCTCCTCTCCGGTGAACGCTTTGGCCTCATCCTCGTTGGCAAAAATAATATCGACGTAATTTCCGACAAGGTCGCGCAGGAACCCGAGGTTCTCCTCCACCACGTTGAAGCTGGCAAGATCGATGGCGACCTTAAGTCCGCACTCCTTGGCGTATTTTACCGCCCGGGTTATAAGCCCGTGGTTCTGCACAAGATAACCCTCTATATAGAGGCAGTCGTAACCGTCGAATATTCCTGCGGGTATATCCTCCGCCGTCATTTCGAGAGCTGCACCGAGATAAGTCGCCATGGTCCGTTCCCCGTCCGGCGACACCAGCGACACGCACCTCCCGGAATGGTTCAGTCCACGGTACACCTTCGGTTCGATACCGAGATTTTCGAGCGCCCGTATAAGGAAATCGCCCGTGCTGTCGAGTCCCACCTTACCGATAAAACCGGCGCTGCACCCGAGTTTGGCCATGGCCCGGATGGTGTTACCGGCCGAACCGCCCAGTGAAAGAGTATGGGGCAGGTCGGCCGTGGCCTCGGATATCTGCCGCTGGAGCGGTGCGTCCACAAGGCTCATACTCCCTTTGGGTAGGCCGAACTCTTCCAACACCCGGTCGTCCCGGAGGTTAACCAGTATATCCGTCAGCGCGTTGCCGATACCTATTATCCTTTTCATTTCAGTTTCGAGTTGTAGTTTCTCCTGTCGGTCGGTCTGCCGGGTCCGGGCTAGCCTACCGGCGGAACAAATATAGGAATTAAAAAAGACAAAGCCGGAAGCCGGTGCCGCTCTTTGGAATCGTAATTAAAAACGGCCCCAAAGGTTAATTTGTGAAAGGAAAAATAATAATTTTGTAGCCATAAACTAACCGTATGACCGATGACCGGTACCCTCGTTAATACCGCAACGATAATTGCCGGCAGCCTGCTGGGGATAATCCTCCGGTCGCGCCTGTCGAGGCGGGCCGTGGATATAGTGTTTCAGGGTATCGGGCTGTTTACACTTGCGCTCGGCGTTTCGATGTCGCTGAGTTCCGACAGATTCCTTCTTATTATATTGAGCATAGTAGGAGGTTCGCTGCTCGGGCAGTGGATGCGAATAGACAAGAGGCTCGACAGGTTTTCCGGTTACCTCCACGCCATTGCCAAACGGGACCGTGTGCCGGTAGCGGCAGTCGAAACCCCGCCGCTGCCGGGTGCCGTGCCTGCCGTATCAGGGTCGTCGGTATTTACCGAAGGTTTTATCACGGCCACGATGCTCTACTGCGTCGGTTCCATGTCCATCCTGGGTGCCATAGAGGACGGGATGGGCCTGACTCCGAACCTGCTTTATACAAAATCCATTATGGACGGGGTTACCTCTATAATACTCGCGTCTTCGTTCGGAATTGCAATAATGTTGTCGGCCATACCCGTGCTGGTTTATCAGGGTTTGCTTACCCTGTTGGCATATTATGTATCTACATTGATGAGCCAGGCCATGATTGACGACCTTACGGCAGTAGGCGGAATAATGCTTATAGGGTTGTCCGTCAATATCCTGAAAGTAAAGGAGGTCAATGTTGTAAATATGTTGCCTGCTTTGGTTGTAATCCTTATACTGTCGTATTATTGGGGTTAACCGTTCCCTTAACCCCGTTCTCTCTGTTCGTATTGTCACTTTTCCCGAAGGGAACCCGTCCCGTCTCTGTCCGTGTGTAAACCGGAGTTTATCCGTGTTCTGTGCGCGAACGGCACGACTATTGAATCGGTTTATGTCACAAATGGTCTTTCCCGTTGCAAAATAAAGTTAAGGCGGCGCGGATAACCGGTTTGCGGTGAGCTTCGGCTCGCGGCATAAGGCGAAACGGGACCGGAAGTGGAAACACGTTTATTAACTATAAAATTTTTCAGTTATGTTTTGGTTATGGTATATACTAATCGGTCTGGTAGCCGGATGGCTCAGTAGCCTCGTGGTTAAAGGCAACGGTTCGGGCCTGCTGCTCAACCTTGTGATAGGTGTTATCGGCAGTCTCCTCGGTGGATGGATATTCGGCCTTATGGGTCTGGGAACCACCAGTATGCTCGGAAGCCTTATCACCGCTACCGTCGGTGCTATCGTACTGCTCCTGATAGTAAGCCTTTTCACACGCCGCCGCGTTTAGTGGTTGTCGTAAGTACGGGGCTGCCTGCCCTCTGCCGACGGGTTTTTCACCCGGGCAGGCGGTGGACCGCCCCGTATTGCGGCAGGTTAAAATTAATTAAATACCAATATGGCAACATCTACTAAACAAAAGACAAGGAAAACAACCACGGCGTCCGGAGGAACTTCCCGCGGTAAAAATGCAGGTTCTTCCCGGGGTCAATCGTCGTCTTCGAGGACCGAAGGTAAGGAGTCGGCGAAATCTTCCCGCAACTCGTCTGAAAAGGAGACCTCGTCGAGGTCGTCCCGCCGCGGTTCGGAGAGCGGCAACTCTTCGCGTTCCACACGGGGTACGTCCGCTAAAAGTGGTTCCGCGAGGTCGTCCTCACGCGGTGAATCGGGCAGGGAAGGATCGTCGAAGTCTTCTCGCGGCGACACGGCAACGGCCACTGCAACCCGTACCTCACGTGGTAAATCGTCGTCGTCGGAGAGCAAATCAGGGTCCTCTGCACGGAAGGGTTCGACTGCTTCCGCTTCGAAGTCCGGTTCTTCTAAATCCGGTTCGTCTGCGCGCGGTAACTCGGGCTCTTCATCGCGAGGTTCGTCGAACGGATCGGGTGGCAGGATGAAAGGTTCGCACCTCAACCTGAGTGCCGAACAGCGCGATAAGCTTCGCAGTTCCGATTTCGGGATACCCGAAAAAAGGGAGTTTCCGATGCCGGATGCAACGCATGTTCGCGCCGCGGAAGCGTATTTCCGTTACGCTCCGTCGGAGGAAAAACCGATGCTGGCGCACCGCATAATGCTCAAAGCCAAAAAATACGGGGTAGAGCTCAAGAGCAACACTATCCGTGACTGGGCCAGTAAGAGATGACAGGCCGCCGGATAAGTTGACGATCCCGCTACTTGAGTAGCGGGATTTTTTGTGAGTTACGGTACGGTTAATCGAATTCGTAATCCCCGCTGCCGAGATAGTGCACTTTGGTTGTGCGTCCGGATTTGATTGGGAAGACTTCGTCGAAAGCTATCCCGGTGCCGCAGGCTATCCGGTATTCTCCCTTTTGGAGTTCCAAAGTAAATCCGTCAGTGTAACCGTTGAAGAGTACATCGGCTTCATCGTCGGTACTTCTTAACGCACCATAAGTTTCCCGTTCGGCGCTGAATTGCAGGTGCCGGGGGTGTCGCTGTCTTTCGAACAGGCGGATATAAAGAGCATGAACAGCAGCAGCGATAATGGTTTTTTCATCACGGTCGAGGCATTTAGGGTCGGGGACCAAGATACAAAACCGTAACCTCGGCAGCAAATGACGAAACAGGCAGTTTGAGTCTCAGAACGGGTAACCGATAGCGAGGTGGAAACCGAGACCGTCCTTGAACCGGGGGATATTGTAGTATCCGCTCCGGCCGGTGTCGTACGGCAGGTGGATACCCACACCGAGGTCCGCCCGTATAACGAGGTAACTGATGTCGTACCGCAGTCCCGCCCCGGTGCCCGTGGCGAGTTCGCGCGGGAAGTTCCTGAAGCGGAACCGTCCCCCCGGCCGGGTGTCGTCCCGGCGGACGAGCCAGATATTGCCCGCGTCGAGGAATACCGCACCGTTCAATCCCCCGGCTATTTTGAAACGGTATTCGACGTTCGCTTCGAAACGAATATCGCCCGTCTGGTCGAAATAGCCGTAAATATCCTCCGTATCGGGAATATAACTGCCCGGGCCTATTGAGCGTACCGTAAAGGCACGGATGCTGTTGGCACCTCCTACGTAGAACTGCTCGCTGTACGGCATTACCGACGAGTTTCCGTAAGCATAACCTACTCCCAACACCACCCGGCTGGCAATGGTGGATGAGGTACCGACGGCTTTGTAAAACTTAAACTCACTTACCCCCTTTATGAACTGTGAAAACTGGTTGCCGAATATCTTCTTGGGCGGGTGGTGGCCCGTGGCGCCCCATGCGGCGGCTAAGATATTTCCCGCCGTCGTTGCCGTGGTCTGCCAGATAAGGCGGTCGCGGTCGCGGCGGCCCACCCGGCGGTCGGCCGTGAAGGTGTAGAAAGCCGAGGGTATAAACTGGTTCTTGAAGCTCTCGGCGATGGCCGGATTGTTATTCATAGTGCTGTCGAATGCAATGGTGGTACGCAGCAGGTGATTGTAGACGAACCGGAAGAGGGTTATGTTGTGGCAGCTGGACGAGGAGGTCTGGAAATCGTACGAGGTGTAGAAGTTAAAGGACGCCATTGTGAAGAAATCGGGCCGGTTGAGGATGTTCGCCCCGAGATTGAATGTGGTGCGGGAAGGGTATTTCCGTGGCCGCGGAATGAATTTCGGCGCCAGGGTGCGGGGGAAGGTCAGGGAGGCGTTTAATCCGAATTCATACGAATTTATCGAACCGGCGTTGACTTGGGAACTGGTGTTGCCGGTCTGCCATTCGTACGAGCCGTTTAGCCGTACCGACAGGACTTCGCCCCCGCGGAACAGATTTTTATGGCGCACGGCGAACGTGGCCCCAGGGCCGATAAAACTGTTCGATTTACTTGAAAAATCGACTTCGAATTCGGCATCTATCGGTTTGTCGAATCCGGCTGAAAGGGTCATGTCTATGGTATCTCCGCCCTTTATGGAATCGAGCGGAGTAACGCCGAGGTTTACATAACGGAATATGCCGAGAGTAGTGAGGTTATCGAGGGTCTTGTTTATGGCGGTTACGTCAGCGGGGTCGCCTTCGTGGATTTCGAGCAGCCTGCGAAGCAGCCGCGGGCGTATCCGCAGTGGGGTATCGTAATTCACCTGCACATTCCCGAGCATCATGGAATCCCGGCCGACGGAGACGGGGTTGAAAAGTTCGACCGTGATATCGCCTATATCGTAAGGCCGGAGAGCATCCTCCGGGGTGCCCTGCGCGAGCCTCATACGGAGGTCCACCTCGTACCGGGCGCGGGTGGTGTCGGCGAGGTATTCGATGTAGTCGGGACGGAAATAGTAATAGCTTCGGTTGCGCAGGTAGTTGGTTATGCGTATCCTCTCGTTGGTAAGGGTGTCGATATTGTATTGGGCCCCCGGTACGAGCGGAGAGGTGGACCGGAGAGAATCTATCGCTGCCGTAACCCCGGAAACGCTGTCCGGAAATTCGACGCTCGAGTAGTACCACGGCGGGGCTATATGCACATCGTAACTTATCCGCGCCTTTTTCGGATTCTTCTTTGGCAGGATTTCATAATCGGCCGACGAGCCGAAATAACCGTAATTATCCAGAATATCCTCCACTAGCCCCATACGGGGTTCGAGGCGCAGGTCGGAGACCAGCACGGGCTGCTTTGCGAATGTACGGTATATCCAGGCCCGGAACCCGGTGGTGCGTTCCGTGTAGAAGTAGTTCCAGAACCATAACCCGATAGGCAGCGGCGTGCGGACGTACGGACTTATTAACGGATTGTTCGGTTTTACCGACAGCGGGTCTTTTACGGCTGATGCCACCGCGGAGGACACGTCGAGACTGTCCGGGGCTTCGATCTTTATCTTCTTAACTCCGGTATAAAGAACCTCACCGTCCGCGAGCCGTTTGGTTGTGGAGCAGGATACCAGTAATAGAGCGGTCGCGGAAACTATAATATGTCGTATATAAGGTCTCATATTTTCACCATGGCTTATTATAATCCGCCGTTGCCGTCCGGCTCATCTCTACGCTCCACTGCTTCGTTGTCGCTGTTACCCAGAGTGGCCGCATCGTCCTGCCGCTGCTCACGGGCCGGGTCCGTACCCGAGTCCCTCTCTGCCTTCCGGACCTGCTGTTTTACCTCCTTGCGGCTGCGTCGGTAAGCCTTCTGCTCGGGACTGCGCTTAAGCCGGAAAAGTTCTTTCAGTTTGTTCAGTTTCTTGCGGGCTACGAAACCGAAACCGGTCTCGGTGACCTCCCCTTCGAGTATGCTCTCCTGCGTATTGTACCGGTACGCCTTGAGGAACATATTGTCTCGGTTGGAGAGGCGGTATTCGAGTGTGATGTCGTCCACGAAATTATCGCGCAGGTTCTCGTTGGTGCCCGCGTCCGGGTTTATACTTCCTCCGACCGTTACCTGCACCCGGTCGTCGAACAGCGATTTGGATACGCGGTAGGAGTAGTCGGTATGCTGGCTGCCGTCGGAGTCGGTAACCGAGTTGACCCCCAGCGACAGGTCGACCCCCGGCAGGCTGTTGCGCGCCCATTGGTTCAGCTCCTTCTCGATAAAGCTGTTCAGGGGGTTGTTGGCATCGACCTTGGCCGTGGTGCCCGGACCCGTATATGTATTGTATACCAGCAGGGCGATGGCCTGCTGCGAACGCTCCTCGGCCGAGAGGGATTGCAGTTGGTTCTGTATGGCAAGGTCCGAGGGTGCAGCCAGGTCGAAGACCAGTGCGAGTTCCTCGAGCGTATTGCGGATGCTTACCGTTATTTCGAACGTTACACTGCGGGTGGAACCGTCCGATTCCACATTGGTACGCAGGCTCTCGGTAGCCGTAACGTTGAATGAGGGGTTGGCGACATCGCCGGTCCATTCCACATAACTGCCGTCGTTAACCGTGAACGTCTTGGCCGAAATCACCGGCGGATTGTAGACCACCGTACCGCCCGACAGGGTATAGCGCCCGGTGAAACGCGAATCCCCCTGTGAATTCATGGTATAGGTCAGGGTACCGTCACCGGTCAGTTCGGCGCGGTTGTTACCGTCGGCCGACAGGTTTATCGTAACCTTTACGTTGTCCTGTATATCCACGTTAACGAGCATATCCATACCCCACACCCGTAAAAGGGCGGCTGAATCGGCAGCGAATACCGCCGTGGTGTCTGCGAAGGAGATAAAGGTAACGATGTCCTGCGACTCGTCGCGCACGTCGAGGTTATTGTCCGGCAGGGTATATGTTACATCGGTGCCGGTCAGGACCGATATATCGCCCCGTACACGCAGGGCGTTAAGGCTTCCTTCAGCCGTTATGTCGATATCGGCCAACGCCCGGCCGTAGACGTCCGAACCGTCGCTTCGCTGGGAGTTTACCACCTCGAAGTTGCGGGCCTCGACGGTAAGGTCGGCTCCGGGGGCCGAGAGGTCGGATATGTCGAGAGTACCGTCGATGGTGAGCGGCTGGCCGTTGGGTGAAGTTACGGCATAACTGTCAAAAACGGCTTGACCCTGCCGGAATACGATGTAGTCGGACGGCAGGTCGTATGACGTTCCCACCACGGGTACCGTAAGGGTTCCTTCGGAGAACCCGAGCCTCCCCTCGATATCGAGACCTCCCTGTTCCGACCGGAGGTTCAGTTCCCCGTTGGCGCGGCCACCCATCTGGAGTGCATCTTCGGGCAGGAAAGGATTCACGGCCGTCAGCGGCAGGGAAATGAGCCGGGCGTCGATATCGGTGACGCCGTTACCGAGCGTACCGTCCGCGGTGAGGACTTCCGTACCGTCCACACTCATCCGTATACCGTTGAGGCGGCTGCCCGTGCTGCCCGTGCTGTCGGTTCGCAGGTCGGCCGAAAGGTCGAGGTCGCCTATCTTGCGGCCGTCCCATGTAGCGGAATCGACTTTTATCTCTCCTTCCACGGCCATCAGCGGACCTGCCATGCCGAACCGCATGTCGGTAGAGAGGGTGCCGCCTGCCGGGGGCGGGGAGGGGAACAACCCGAGGGTTGCGGCGATATCCACCCCTCCCATATCGAGCCGTACCGCCCCTCTCGGTATTCCGTCCAGTTCGGCTGAGGTTATGTAAACATGCTCGCCGTCGCCGTCGAGGCGGAGGTCGGCATAGAGTTCCCGGTCGAAATCGTAGGTGACGTAGTTGTCGGTGTTAACCGTCCACGGGCGGTACCCGAATATAAGGTCGTCCGGTACCATCCTAACGGTTACGGCCGTGTCGAGCAGTTCCGCCTTCAGGCCGAACCGGAAACCCACGCTGTCGGCCCGGTCGCGCTGGAGAAGGGAGAGTTCGGCATCGTTGTCCTCGATGTAACCACGGGCCCGCACCAGCGCCATCCGGTCGATATTGCCCGGCCGGTTGCGCAGGCGTACAGCGTATTCGAGCCGTTTGTCGCTGCGGCGCAGCCAGACGTTGAGCGTATCGAGCGTCAGGCCCGACGTCTGAAAACCCTTGGCCACGACCGACGCCCGGAACTGCTCGCTGTCCAGCGTCGAGGCCGATACGTCGAGGGTCGAAAAGCCGTAGCCGTTGTCGAGCAGCAGGCCGTGAAGCATATTATTATTACCCGCATGAAGGTCGAGCCGCAGCGGTGGCAATACCTGCTGAAGCCTCTCCATATCGAGGGAACGGGCGGCGAACTGCCTGCCGAACTCGTTTCCGGCCGCTGTAATCCGCGCCCCTATCGAGTCGAGGGGTACAGCGGCCATAAATTCGAGGTCGAGGTCGCCCGATTTGGCCCGGGCTGTTACCGTGTGTTGTCCGGCCCGTGCATATAATTCTGCATGGGTAAAGCGGTCGGTGCGGTCGCCGTAATTTATCCGCACGGTGTCGATAACTAGAGCCGCGGCATAGGCGGTATCGGGCCAGAACCGTACGGTGGCGTCGAGCAGTCCGGCGACAGCAAGGGGTGTATCAGACAGGCCGAGCGCGCCGAGGTCGGCATTACCGACCCTTCCGGTGACGCGGGCATAGAGCGAGTCGCCCGTCGTACCTTCTATATGCAGGTCGGTGGCGAAGGGCCGGCTGCCGCTATGAATGTCCCCCTCCAGCCTGCCGCCCGACAGCAGGGCTTTCAGGGTTATATCCGTATACGGGTAGTTGTAGTAGTCGAACCGGTCTATTACCAGTGAAATATCGGCGACCGCATCGGCTGAAAGGGGTTTGAACCCGGAACCCTCGGCATCGAGCGTAAGGGTCGCTACCCCGAGAGAGTCGCGCGGCAGAAACCGGAAGAGCGGAAACGTAACTGTTTCGAGATTCACGGCGTACCGCTCGGCGGCAGTATTTAAGTTCCCGGAAAGGTGGAGGGTACCGTCGTCCACTGCAATGGTCAGGTCGGGAATGTAGGAGCCGGGGGAAAAGGCTATGCGGCCGTGGAGGGTCATACCGGGAGGGATATCTATTCGGTTGCGCAGGGAGGTATCGGTAATGATGCCTTTAATGGGGCGGAGGTCGCCAGTCCGTCCGCGAATATCAAGGTCTCCGCCGAGCCGGGCCGGGTCTTGGAGAGAGGTGAGTGTGCCTTCGGCCGTCAGTTGCAGCATGCCCGGGATATCAGCTTCCAGACTCCGGACCGACAGCCGGGAAAGTGTGCCGTCGGCGGTCGCATCCAGCGTTATGGTCCGCCCCGATACGGCGGCGGCCGATTGCGCGTCGAGGGGAACGAAGAGAATCAGTTCGTCACCGTCCGCCTGCGCGCTTACCGAAACGGTTACCGGTGCGGCAGGGTCCCCGGTGAAAATACCCCCGCCTGCCGTGGCTTCCGCCCGGATTGAAGACCCGGCGGTAAGAAGACTGAAATCCGCCAGCCGCAGTCCGGACGAGTCCATGGCGAAAGTACCCGTACCCTCCCGCACCTCGAGGCCGGAACCTTCCCGGAACGAGAGTGCCGCCAGCCGTAGTCGTACATCCCCGCCGCGGTTGTAAACCGAATCGGCCCGCAGGTCGAGACCCTCCAGCAGAATATCGTCCGCATCGAACCCGGCCCGGCGGGCGACTGTATCGGCGGTGTAGTAACGGGCGTAATTATCGGTAAGGGAGACCGAGGCTACGTTTACGGTCCACGGTTCTGTGGCATCGTCCGCAGGAGTGGACGGTTCGTCGGGCAGGTCAACCTGCCGGGGCGGGGAATAGCTGTACCTTGCCGTATCGAGGGTAACCCTGCCCACCGTGACTGTCTGGTCGGGAAGAGACACGGCGGCATCCGATATGGTTGTATGCCGCAGGTCGGCGGCAAGGGTGCCGCCCGTGCCGTCCATATCGAATACTATATCGGTAAGGGTTGCGGTCCCGAGTCGTATTTTCCACCGGGAGGTATCGGACGGCGATTCGTCCGGCGGGCTGTCCCCGAGGGTCATGGAGGCATGCAGTCCATCGATATCCAGTTCGCTTATATCCGCGTCGGTTCGTTTAAGGTTTACAAGCGCATGCGGTATCGTAAGGCTTTGGATGGAGCCGCGCAGGCGGACCGAGCCTGCTGAATCCGCGTAGTCGATAAACGTATCTTGCAAATCCAATCCGCTGGCCCGGACATTACTCCGCACCAGCGGAAGCAACGCGATACGCGCCCCGACCGACGCGCTCCGCAGCAGGGTGTCCCCGTCGGCCTCGATGACCATTACGTTGTCCAGCCGCAGAACGGCCGGGAACCTCATCCGGAAGTTGTCGATAGTCACGGCCATACCCGTACTCCGAGAGATAGAGGCCAGCGCCTTGTCTTTGATAAACCGTTGAACCGGGGGCAGGTAAATCAGTATTGCAACCAATAGCAACAGCCCGGCGACCGAGAGGATCACCGTGAGCGCGACCTTTAATATTTTCTTCCGCATGCCGGTTGCCGTCAGGTTTGTTTGCCTGCGTCGTATGCAAATACGGTGCCCACGGTGGGGTACATGTGCGGTTGGACCGGAGCTCGGCGGATTTGATATGACGTGGTTAAATTTATATATTTGTTGGGTGCCGTCCAAACCGTCCTGTAACCAACAACTTAAAAATAACCCGTTATGAACCGGAAATCCCTTATCCGTATTTTTCTTATCGCTTATTTGTCGTTACCGTGTATGCTTGGTGCCCAGACTTTTAATATCCGTGTCCATGACCCGGTGATGATAGAGGAGAACGGTATTTATTACGTATTCTGTACAGGTAACGGTATCGATATCAAGACCTCCACCGACCGTCTTAATTGGGAGCATGCGGGGAGCGTGTTTTCCCGGGATGAGCTTCCTGCGTGGCACCGGGACGATATTCCCGACCAGAACGGCCACCTTTGGGCGCCTGATATCCATTACCGCGACGGTAAATACCACTTGTACTACTCCGTGTCTGCATGGATGAACTTTGACAGTTCGATAGGGTACGCCACCAACGTGACTCTCGACCGCTCGTCGCCCGATTACCGCTGGGTGGACCACGGCAAGGTGATAGATTTCCGCAACGGCAGCGAAGGGGTAAACTGTATCGACCCCAACATTTTCGTTGACGACGACGGCAGAGTATGGCTCCTTTACGGCTCGTACCGGGCAGGACTGCGTATGGTGGAAGTCGACCCGCAGACCGGGAAAATGCCGGAAGGGTTTTCGGAACCGGTGGTTCTTACCACTTCGCTCGGCGAGGGAGTCTACCTGATTAAAGCGGACGGGTACTACTATATCTTCGCCTCTCGCGGCAAGTGCTGTGCGGGGTTGGACAGCGACTACCATGTGGTGATGGGCCGCTCCGAAAATATTACGGGGCCGTATCTTAATAGGGAGGGTCTGAGTTGGGTCGATAACCACTTCACCATGTTTATGGAGGGAAACGACCAGCAGCCGGGCCGGGGCCATAACGGATTCTTTACCGAGAACGGGGTTACCTATATCGTTTACCACGGGTACGACCGCTCGGTCGACGGGCAGTCGCTGCTCAATATCTATCCCGTCTATATGGACGGGGACGGCTGGCCCACGCTCGAGGATACCGGCCGGATACTGTACGCTCCCGTAAACGTGTTCTGATGGGGTTGAAAGCGGAGATTTGCGGCGCAGTACCCCTTTTCGCTGAGTTCCGGTTCGCACATCCCGTGGATTGGCGGATTGCCGAAGGGGAGAACTGGGCCGTGGTGGGGCCGAACGGCGCCGGGAAGACCATGCTTGCAGACCTGCTCCTGCGGCGAATCCCGTTGAAGGAAGGAAGGGTGGAGGTACGGACGGATAGGACACCCTACGAGGCGGTCCGCATGATTGGATTCAGGGATATCTACTCCATAATAGACAGCCGCGAGGGGTATTACCAGCAGCGGTGGAATGCCGACGGGCGGGCAGCCCCTTGCGGGTTCGCTCTTCCCCGACGGGCCGGACGATATTGCCCTTAATCTCTTCGACCGTTTCTCGCTGCAAGGGGCGCCCGATAAGCATATAGTATCCCTTTCGAGCGGCGAACTGCGGAAGTTGCTGGTAATCCGGGCGCTTTGCGCCTCCCCTGAAATCCTTGTGATAGATAACCCGTTCGTAGGCCTGGACAAGGAATCGCGCGGGGAGTTGTCGGATATGCTCGGCGAACTGGCCCGCGGCGGGAAGGTACAGTTTATTCTGCTTATTCCCGACCCCGGAGAAATACCGGGCTGGGTCGATATGGTCCTTCCGGTACGCCGTATGGAGGTTTTGCCGCCACTTCCGGCCGCAGGTTTCCGGGACGACCACCGTTTGAGGGATGAATTATTCCCGCCGGTAGGGGAAACGGGTAATATACCCGGGCCTCTAATCCCTGCCGGGGACGATTACCGGACGGTCGCCCTTCTGGACGGGGTGACGGTAAAGTACGGAGACAAGACGGTGCTGGACGGGGTGGACTGGGAGGTCCTTCGCGGGGAGAAGTGGGCCTTACTCGGTCCCAACGGCAGCGGTAAATCTACGCTTCTCAGCCTCCTCTACGGCGATAACCCGCAGGCCTACGCCAACCGTATAACGCTGTTCGACCGTCGCTGCGGCACCGGGGAGAGCATTTGGGACATCAAACGGCGGATAGGATTTCTGAATTCAGATATCCATTCTTTCTACCTAAAAGATATTACGGCCATCGAGGTGGTCCTGTCAGGCTTTTACGACACCGTGGGCCTTTACAGCGCCGGTACGGACGGGCATTTAGCTGCGGCACGAGAGTGGCTCGATGCGTTCGGAGCCGGGCACCTTACCGACCGGAAGTTCGTCCGGCTGTCGTTCGGCGAGCAGCGGCTGGTAATGCTTGCCCGCACATTCGTAAAACGGCCGCCGGTGCTTATCCTTGACGAACCCATGCACGGTCTGGACGCCGGAATGCGCGAAAGGGCTAAAAAAATTATTGAGGAATATTCCGGCAAATACGCCGTCACGCTTATCTACGTGACACATTACCGCGGGGAAATACCCCGCGTGGTCGATAAAGTCAAACGGCTGGGCCGGTAAATATCCCCTTTGGTCGGGTTTTTGCTTTTTTATAGCCGGAAATAACAATATAATTTAATTGGCTATGAAAAAGTTATTAACGACATTATGTGTCGCCGCACTGGCGTTCGGCGCCAAAGCACAGGATAACCTCTTGCAATTCTTCCCCAATAAGGAGGGGACCCAGATAATCAGCAAGAGTTACGACGCTAACGATGCGCTTCAGGGAACATTGACCCTCACAATCGCGAATAATTACGAGTATTACGACGGTCAGCAGCTCGACATCAATTACCTGATGCAGGACGCCGTGGGTAATACCATCAATCAGGGTGCCATCGAAGCTCAGTATATCGACGGTAATTTCTACCTCGATATGAAGAGCCACGCCCTGTCGCCCACCATCGGTCAGTACATAAGTATGTCTACCGAACTCTCCGGCGATTTCCTCGATTATCCCAACCTCTTTCCCGACCCGTGGATGCTGAAACAGGAGTTCGATATGGACGGAGGCGAGTTCCAAATCCGTTCGGCCGACAGTAAGCAGGTAATCGCTTCCGTGCGCGTTTACAACAGGGAAATCAAAGGTACCGAAAAGATAAGCACTCCCGCCGGTGAATTTGACGCTACCAAAATATCTTTTATGGTTGACGTGGTCGACAACGGCGCTGAAAGAACTTACCACGGTATGGAATGGTATTCGGCAGGCGCCGGTATCGTGAGGTCGGAAATTTACGACGCTCACCATAACCTTCAGGATTATACTGTTCTTACTTCCATTTCGAAATAACGGTCCATGCTTACTCTGTACCGTGCGGAAATGGGTGTCCGTAGGAGGACGCGGTGGTGTAGGGCCTTCCAGTAGATACAAATACACGGTCCGGAGATAAAGCGGACCATGAAAATACCCTGCCCCTTGCGAGGCAGGGTATTTTATTTTAAGGTTAAATTTTTTTAAATTGCGCTCTCTTTGCCCGGAATATGCAACGACCTGTAATTCGCCGTCAGGTTACCTGTTGCTGTTCCACTCCCGTAGTTTACGGGAAGGGCTGTGGATTAATACATTGATATGAGAGTGTTAGTGATTGGAGGAACCGGCCTTGTCGGCAGGCAGCTGCTCGACCTTTTATTGGCCGACGAGCGGTTCGACGAGGTGGCGGTCTTTACCCGCAGGAGTACGGGTCGGGCAGGCGGCAAACTGGTGGAACATATGGTGGATTTCGGCGATCCGTCCACATGGAGGGAACTTGTCCAGGGGGACGTGTTATTCTCGACTCTGGGTACAACCCTCAAGCAGGCAGGCAGTAAACTTGCACAATATGAGGTGGATTACAGTTACCAGCTAAATTTCGCCACGGCCGCGGCCGGGAACGGTGTCGGCAGTTATGTGCTCGTCTCCACGGCAGGGGCCGACGACAGTTCGATATTCTTCTACCCTCGGATAAAGGATGAACTCGAGGAGAAGGTCCTGCGGCTCCCCTTCGAGGGTATTTCGATTCTTCGTCCGACCCAACTGTACGGCGACAGGGAGCGGGTTCGCAGGAACGAAGAGAGAGCCTTGTCATTTATGAAATTTGTCAACGGATTGGGAGTTATGAAGGGCCGCCGTCCCATTCATGCCCGTACGGTCGCAGCCGCAATGATTGAAGCCGCTCTCACGACCTCCGATAAAAAAGTTTACGAGGCCAAAGATATCCGCCTGCTATCGTCCCGGTATAACCAGGAGATGCTCGGTGAATAAAACATCAGGATATAAAAATAAACCCGCGGGCTGACGCGGGTTTATTTTTTATATCCTAAACATGGCCTTACCGTTCGGATATAGGTGTAAATTTTATCGGGTTCTCTATAACGTTTTTGTACGCCGGGCGGATAATGCGGCGGCTCTCGAAATTCAGCTCCTCGATACGGTGGGCACACCAGCCGGTTATACGGCTCATTGCGAACAAGGGGGTGAATACTTCCCTCGGCAGGCCTATCATTTCGTATACGAATCCCGAATAGAAATCGACATTTGCGCAGACGCGTTTGTTAACCTGGTTGCCTTTGAATGCCATAAAATTCTCGATTGCCCTCTCCTCGAGCAGCTCGAGGAAGGCGAACTCCTTCTCGCGTCCCTTCTCTTGGGCCAGCTTGCGGGCCATCTCCTTGAGCAATAGTGCGCGAGGGTCTGATATCGTGTACACGGCGTGGCCGATACCGTATATAAGCCCCTTCTTGTCGTAAACCTCTTTGCGGAGCATCCGCATCAGGTAGGCGTCCACTTCCGCAATGTCGTTCCAGTCGGAAATCGCATCCTTAAGGTGGTGGAACTGGTCGATTACCGCAAGGTTGGCACCCCCGTGCAACGGCCCTTTCAGCGAACCGATGGCTGCCGCAATCGAAGAGTAGGTATCCGTCCCCGACGAACTGGTCACCCGCACAGTAAACGAGGAGTTGTTACCCCCGCCGTGCTCGGCATGAAGTATGAGTGACAGGTCCAGAACGCGGGCCTCGAGTTCGGTATAGCGGCCCTTCAGCATATAGAGGAAGTTCTCGGCCAGCGAGAGGTCTTTTTTTGGGTGGTGGATATGCAGGGCCTTGCCTTTGAGGTTGTGGCGGTAAGCGTTATATGCGTAGGCAATGATGGTCGGGAACTTGGCTATGAGGTTTATCGACTGGCGTATAAGATTGTCATGCGACGTATCGTCCGGGTTGTCGTCGAAAATGTATAACTCCATAACGCACCGCGCGAGGATATTCATAATATTGTGGCCCTCCAGTTCGAGCATGTTGAGCTTCATCTGCGGGGCAAGGTGCATCTCGTCGTTAAGCATCTGGCAGAAGGTACCGTACTCCTCCTCGTTGGGCAGGTAGCCCGACATCAGCAGGAAAGCGGTCTCCTCGAAGCCGTACCGTTCTTCCCTGAAAAGGCCGTGCACCAGATCCTCCACGTCCACCCCGCGATAAAGCAATTTTCCCGGTATGGCCCTGATAGGCTGTCCCTCGACGCGCTGGTAGCCGACCACGTCACCGATGGTAGTTAAGCCCACCAGTACGCCGGAGTGGTCCTCGTTACGGAGACCCCGCTTAACGTTGTATCGGACGAACAGCTCCTGGTCGATACTGCTGGTGGTACGTATCGAGTCCGACAGTTTCCGGAGGAGGCAATCAATCCTCTCTCTCCTTTCGTTCGCTTCTTTCGTCTTTTTACTTGTTTTCATAAGGCATCCGATTGTTATGTTGTATACTTAAATTTACTGTTTGCCGGAGGATGTTCAGCTTCCGGATTCGATTATTTCCACCAGTCCGGCGGTAAAGGCGGAGGTGGTGAGTGCGGTTCCCCCGTCCATGAAACGGGCCAGGTCGCCTGTGGCCCTGCCGCGGCCGAAAGAGTATTCGATGGCGCGGGTGATATCCGCCGCCGCTTCGTCCCAGCCCATATACTCGAGCATCATCACGGCCGAGAGTATCAGGGAACATGGGTTCGCCGAGTCCTGCCCGGCGATGTCCGGCGCGGTGCCGTGGGTGGCCTCGAATACCGCGTGACCCGTGTCGTAATTTATGTTGGCCCCCGGTGCTATCCCGATTCCGCCCACCATGGCGGCAAGTTGGTCCGAAATGTAGTCTCCGTTGAGGTTGAGGGTGGCTATAACCGAATATTTTTCCGGTGTTAGCAGGGTGTTCTGGAGAAAAGCGTCCGCAATCACGTCGTTTACGATAACCCGTCCGGCTGTCTTGGCCGCGGCCAGCTCCGTATCGGCCGCATCGCGGCCTGAGGTTTCGGCGGTTCGGTTGTACTGCCGCATGGTATAGACCCTGTCGGCGAACTCCTGTTCGGCCAGTTTGTAACCCCATGTGCGGAACCCTCCCTCGGTGAACTTCATTATGTTCCCCTTATGTACGAGTGTCAAAGAAGGCAATCCCTTGCCCACGGCATATTCCAGGGCCGCGCGGACGAGCCTTTGTGTGCCTTCCCGCGAAACGGGCTTGACCCCAAACGATGAGGTCTCCGGGAACCGGACCTTATCGACTCCCATTTCGTTTTTCAGGAAGCCGAAGAATTTCGCGGCTTCCGGGGTGCCTGCCTGCCACTCGATACCTGCATAGATGTCCTCGGTGTTCTCGCGGAAGATGACCATATCTACTTTCTGGGGCTCTCTGAGCGGTGAAGCTACACCCCGGAACCACCGGACCGGGCGCAGGCATACGTACAGGTCGAGCGTCTGCCGCAGGGCCACATTGAGGGAGCGTATACCGCCGCCCACCGGAGTCATAAGAGGTCCCTTGATTCCTACGAGATATTCACGGAATGCGTCGAGCGTCTCGTCCGGCAGCCAACTGCCGGTCCGGTCGAATGCTTTGCCGCCCGCGAGTACCTCGGTCCACTCGATTGCGCGCTTCCCGCCGTAAGCCTTCGCCACGGCTGTGTCTACGACACTCCGCATCGAGGCGGTCACCTCGGCTCCGACGCCGTCACCCTCGATAAACGGTATCGTGGGATTGTCCGGCACCACGGGCGCTCCGCCCGACATGGTTATCTTTGCCATTATTTCCTTTTTTATTTCCGCCGCCCTTGTTATCATGAGACGGTCTTATCCATATAATATTGTATCCCGGTACTTATTAAAAGGCCGGGATATGGTGGATCTTCCGATCCGTTAGTAGTCTTAGCCTTTGTAGTTGAGTGCCGACCCCGCCTTAAACCACTCTATCTGCAACCGATTGTAGGTGTGCGTGGCTTCGATGCGGTCCTCCGTGCCGTCGGAGTGTCGGAGGCGAACCGTCAGAGGGCGGTCAGGCTCCATATCTCCGACGCCTTCTATTGTAAACCGGTCGTCCTCCCGGATAAGGTCGTAGTCGGACTTGTCGGCGAACGTCAGAGCCAACATACCCTGCTTCTTGAGGTTAGTCTCGTGGATACGGGCGAACGATTTGACGAGGACAGCCTTTACGTTCAGGTAACGCGGTTCCATTGCCGCATGCTCCCTCGACGAACCCTCGCCGTAGTTCTCTTCGGCCACAACTACCGAGCCGATACCGGCCTCCTTGTATACGCGGGCCACTTCCGACACCTTGCCGTAAGTGCCGTCCAACTGGTTTAGCACATAGTTGGTCCCGCCGTTAAACGAATTGACGGCCCCCATCAGCAGGTTTTCGGAGATATTCTCGAGGTGACCGCGGTACCGCAGCCACATCCCGGCCATCGAGATATGGTCCGTCGTGCATTTACCTTCCGCTTTGATAAGCAGCGGCATATCCCGGAACGAGGCCGCGTCGAGCGGTGCGAACGGTTCCAGTCTCTGCAACCGTTTGGAGCCGGGAGCGATGACCACATCCACCCCGCGGCCGTCGGCCGAAGGCGCAACATACCCCCCTCCGCCAGCCATGCCACATGCGGGCAGGGCATCCGCCGCGGGAGCTTCGAGCATTACCTGTTCGCCCTTGTCGTTTGTGAGCGTATCGGTAAGCGGGTTGAACCGCAGGTCGCCTGCAATAGCCAGCGCGGTCACTATTTCGGGCGAGGCCACGAAAGCGCAGGTATTCGGGTTGCCATCGACCCGTTTGGCGAAATTACGGTTGAACGAAGTCACTATCGAGTTGGGCCGGGTATTATCGTCCGTGTGGCGTTTCCACTGCCCGATACACGGGCCGCAGGCATTGGTCATTATTACCGCGCCCATGTTATCGAACGCATCGATTAAACCGTCCCGTTCCGCGGTGCGGTACACCTGTTCGGAGCCGGGGTTTACGATAAATTCAGCCCGTGCCTTGAGTCCTTTGGCCGCAGCCTGCCGGGCAACCGAGGCCGCCCGGCCCATATCTTCATAAGAGGAGTTGGTGCACGAGCCTATCAGTCCGACCTCCATCTTATACGGCCACCCGTTTGCTTCCACCTCACGGGCGAAGTCGGAAATACGGTGTGCCGCATCCGGTGTGAAAGGTCCATTGAGATAGGGTTCTATGGAGCCGAGGTCGATTTCAATAAGTCTGTCGTAATATTTTTCGGGTTCGAGGGTGGTCTCCGCGTCGGCCGAAAACAGGCCCGCTGCCGCCAGTCCGTCTGCCATATCCGCTAACTGCCCGCGCCCGGTGGCCCGCAGGTATGCGGCCATATTTTCGTCGTACGGGAAGATGGAACAGGTAGCTCCGACCTCTGCCCCCATATTACATATCGTGGCCTTGCCGGTCGCCGAAATCGTATCCGCACCCTCACCGAAATACTCTATTATCGCATTGGTACCGCCCTTGACGGTAAGTAATCCGGCGAGTTTCAGTATCAGGTCCTTGGGCGATGCCCAGCCGGTGAATCGGCCGGTGAGTTTTACCCCTATTATCCGGGGCATCTTCAGCTCCCACGGCATCCCAGCCATAACATCCACGGCATCGGCACCGCCCACGCCTATGGCTATCATCCCCAACCCTCCGGCATTGGGTGTATGCGAATCGGTGCCAACCATCATCCCGCCGGGGAACGCGTAGTTTTCGAGAACTATCTGGTGAATAATGCCGGCCCCCGGTTTCCAGAATCCGATACCGTAACGGTCGGATACCGAACGGAGAAATTCATAAACCTCGCTATTCTCGCTCAGGGCCGCCTTCATATCCGGTCCCGCGCCGTTATCGGCCGTGATGAGGTGGTCGCAGTGCACCGTAGAAGGCACAGCGGTCCGCTCCATACCGGCATTCATAAATTGCAGCAGGGCCATCTGGGCCGTCGCGTCCTGCATCGCTACCCGGTCCGGGTCGAAATTTACATAATCTTCCCCCTTGGCAAATTCCCTTACTCCCTCCGGGTCGCTCAGGTGGGCATAAAGTATTTTCTCGCATAGGGTCATAGGATGCCCGAGAACCTTCCGGGCCATGTCCACACGCCCCGCAAACTCCCCGTACACCTTCGTTATCATTTCCAGATCGAACATATCCGCCGCAAAGTTATAAATATCCATTCTGCACAAAGCAGTGCAAAGATAAACAAATTGTTAAAAAAAGCAACTGAAGGTTTTGTTTTCAATACAATACCCATTCCAACCCCTTCAGGGAGTTATGAGGTATAAGGGTATTAACGGTCCCTGATATGATATCGCACTTTTCCCGTGGGCCGATTGCGGCCGAGGAATAAAATGCGGGGTTTTCCGGTAACTGAACAATGGCTGCTACGGAAAGACGGATATCTATTCTGTTTTGGGTATAAGTATATTGAGTCCGCCTTTTTCGCATTCGATGGTAACGGGGAACGCCGGGCCGGGCTGCCCGTCTATATCGGTGGTCTCGTTCGTGCGGCACCGCGCGGTAAGCCGTGAACAGCGGAAATGCTCGATACCGGGCGGATAGTGAATATGCTTGCCGGGGAACGGCAGGTAGTGCAGCAGGGTCTGGATGGTCGTTATCGGGCTGCCGCTCTTCACGATAAGCACGTCCAGCAGGCCGTCGTCTATCTCCGAGAGGTAGGCTATCTTCAGGTTACCCGCCGTGCGCCCGTTGAAGACGAAGAAAATTATACATTCGCCGTCGAAATTTCCGCCGTCCGACTCGATGGAGATACCGAGCCTCCGGAACCGGGAGAGTTCGCCGAGACCGCCCACGTAGTAGGCCAGTTTCCCGAACGTATTCTTCATCAGTGTGGGCGTCTTCTGCGAAATATCCGTGAACAGTCCGCAGCTGAACACGTTGACGAAATAGTGCCCGTTGGCTTTACCTACGTCCACCGGCGAAACGTGACCGTCAAGCAGTGAACGGCATGCCTCCACCAGACCCGTGCGGGGCGGAATACCGAGGACCGTTGCAAAGTCGTTGGCCGTACCTGCGGGCAAAATTCCGAGCGGTATGCTGATACCGAGTTGTTTCAAAAGGTCCACGATGTAGTTCACCGTACCGTCGCCTCCGGCTATAAGGGCATGGTCGTACGACGCGTCGATATCCCGCAGGGCTTCGGCCGAGTCGGACCGGAAATCGAGCCGGTGCGGAACGAGCATGAATCCCCGTTCCTGATAGAGCGCGATAACGTCGTCGATCTGGTCTCCTGCGAGATTTTCACCGGAGGATGGGTTATAGATAAATTTTACTTTACGCATAGATGGGTAGGCCCGGGTCGGGGCTGTTTAGGGGGCGAATATACAAAAACCGTTCTGAAACTTACTCGCCTATCATATATTCCATGCCGGGGCTGTGCCAAACGGCGTAACCTCCCTGTTGGTCGTCGTAGATTAGGTATCCGAGTATCTCCGGGTGCCCTTCGAGGTAGGCGGCCGAGGCTTCCAGCCCCAGAGCCATGAACATAGTACCGTAGGCGTCGGCAAGAGCGCATGTCGGGGCCAGTACGCTGGCCGAGAGCAGGTTGCTCGGACGGCTCTCGCCCGTAAGGGCGTTAACGGTGTGGACCACGCGGTTGCCCTCGGCGTCGGTGTAGAATTTCCGGTAATTTCCTGAGGTGGCGAATCCCCGGTCGGTGAACGATAGGGTGGAGTGGCGGTTGTAACCCGGTATCATATTGCCCTCCTCCGGGGTGTCGATGCCGATAACCCAGTCGCGGCCCTGCCGGTTGCGGCCGCGGCAAACCACCTCGCCGCCGACCTCCACGATATAATCCCCGCTGCCGAAATCCTCCATCAACCCGCCGAGCAGGTCGACGATATAGCCCTTGGCCACGGAGTTCAATTCGAGCTGTATATTGGGGTCGTCCTTAATAAGCCTGCCATCCACGACACGAATCTTTTCGTATCCCACGTATTGCAGCAGCGAGTCGAGTCGTGGCTTATGCTGCGGGTCGTGGCCGGTGAAGCCCCACGCCTCGGTCACCGGTTTTACGGTTATGTCGTAGACTCCGCCGCTGGCCTCGCTTGCTATGCGGGCGACGGCGATACAGTCGGCGATGTACCGGTCTACCGAATCGGTCTCGTTCCGGTTGAGTCGGTTAAGGAGCGAGGCCGGGTCGTAAACAGACATCGAGGCGCTCGTCTCTTCGAACAGCCGGTCCACCGCCCCCCGCCAACCGGCAGTATCCGTTAGGGCGGCTATTATGTGGAACGTCGTCCCGAGGGCGAACCCGTCGTAAACATGATATTGCGGTTCCGTCCCGCCGCGGTCGATGCAACCCCCCGCTAAGAGCGCGACGGCTACCGTGGCGAAAATTACACCGCCTCTCCATCCGGAAGGCCGTGAGGCCCGCATGGTATTATTCTTCGTCATATCCGTTCAGACAGGGCGGCAGTAGAGTACCCCGCCCTCGTCGCGTATTATTTCCACTTCCCTGCCTTTCTCGATAAACATACCGTGCGCCCCGGCCGCTTCGTATATCCGGTCGTCGATAAGGACCTTGCCGGACGGACGCAAAGGTACGGTCGTAATGCCGAAGCGGCCTACCAGCCCGCGGTCCTTCTCACGGGAGACGTAACCCTCCTCGGCGGTCATCTCCGAGGCCAATACCACCCGGCGGCCCACGGCGGACCCGGTGGTCAACAGCCGTTTACCGAGCGCTATACTGATTATCAGCGATGCCGTGACGGCTATTATCACCAGCGCCACCGGCCGGACGATATAACCCGCCGGAATCTGCCCGTCGGGGATGTATTTCAGTAGTTCGGTATCCACCATGGCGAACGACAGTCCGATTATTATAGCCACGACTCCGGCGATGCCAAGCACCCCGAACCCCGGCGTGACGAATATTTCGACCAGTATCAGAATTATTCCGAGGATAAAGACGATAACCTCCCAGTTCGCCAGCATCCCTTCAATATAAAGCGGTGCGAAATAGAGCAGGGAAGCCGCAACCGAGACTGCCAGCGGGAAGCCGATGCCAGGGGTCTGGAGTTCGAAATAGATACCGCCTATGATAAGCATTATCAGTATTCCCTGAAAAGCCGGATTTGTGAGGAAACCCATCAGTTTGTCCGTCCGGGTGGCTTCATATTCGTATATGGTCGGATTCACGATTCCCGCCTCGGCAAGAACCTGTTCTATCGAGGAGGCTTTGCCCTCGCAGTAATGCCACTGGATAGCCTCTTCTGTCGAGAACGTGAGAACTTTATCTTCACCGATAAGCCCCGGTACGACTACCGACGGGTCTACCATTGCCTCGGCTATCCGCGGGTCACGATACCAGCGCCACATGGTGTCGCCCCTTTCAATGCGGTCCACTACCTTGCCGTGGGCCTCGGCGGTGGAGCGCATCATGCCGCGCATGAAACTCTGGTACTTATCCGGCACCTGCGCCCCGGTCTGGTCTACCACGGTGGCCGCTCCCATACTGGCACCTTCACGCATATATATACGGTCGGCCGCAATGGAGATTAGCGCCCCCGCGCTGGCCGCCTGGTTGTTGACGAACATGTAGATGGGTTTGTCGTGGTTGAGAATGCGAGTCCGTATGGAATCGGCAGCGTCCACCAGCCCGCCGTAGGTGTTCATATCTATTATAATGTAGTCGGCACCGACTTCCCGCGATTCCCGGATACACTTGTCCACCAGCCGCACGGTTGCGGGCATTATGGACTCGCGGATGGGGAAGATATAGACCACCGGGTCGGAAACCGGTAAATCCACCACCTTGCCGACCGTAATTACTTCGCTCACCCCGTCCCCGTCGTCGGTAATATAGTACCCGGAGCTGTCTGCCTCGTCGGCCTCCACGGCGGTCACATCCGTCTCTTGCACTCTTTCCGAATCCGGTCCCTGCCCGGCTGCAGTTAAAAGGCCTACACAAGCGAGCAGGATAAAGGTTGCGGCAAATATTTTTTTCATAAATGCTCGGTTAATAAGAGAATATTGAATAGGATTTTCCGTTCAATAGACAAATATATAATAAATCGTACCGTTGTGAACAAACGGGCGGTACGGGTAGCCAAAAATTTCGATAAAGTATTGGTTACTAAATAAAAATAATTTACCTTTGCCCACGCTTTGGCAGCACCGGAATAGTCCGATCTGTCGTAAAGTAGAGTGTAAAATTAAGGATATGAGTTATTTAACGCCTGAAAAAAAACAGGAAATTTTCGGAAAATACGGGCAGTCCAACACCGACACAGGTTCTCCCGAGAGCCAGGTGGCGCTGTTCTCTTACCGTATCGCACACCTGACTGAGCACCTTAAAAAGAACAAACACGATTTCGGCACCCAGCGTTCGCTACTGAAACTGGTGGGTAAACGCCGCCGTCTTCTCGAATACCTCAAAGAGGTTGATATAGAGAGGTACAGGGCAATTATCAAGGCGCTGAACCTCAGGAAATAAAACTGTAAAACACAAAACAAACGGATAAAGGCAAGTACCCCCTCATGAGCGGTGTATTGCCTTTATTCGCTTTAGCAGACCGGGGATACAGCACACGGGCCGGGAGGAATAAGAACAGGGATGCAGCCGGGAATAGGCCCGCGCCTGCATAAACGATAGACACACAAGAGGAAAAAGAAAATATGACGATGATCAATCCAACAACGAAGGTGATAACTCTCGCGGACGGTCGCGAGATAATCATCGAAACCGGAAAACTTGCCAAACAGGCTGACGGTGCCGTCGTGGTAAAGATGGGAGATACTATGCTTCTGGCCACGGTCGTTGCCGCCAAGGACGCAAAACCCGATGTGGATTTTATGCCCCTCTCGGTCGACTACAAGGAGAAGTATGCCGCCGCCGGTCGCTATCCGGGCGGTTTCCTCAAGAGGGAGGCCCGTCCGAACGACAGTGAAATTTTGGTGGCCCGGCTTATCGACCGTGCCCTGCGTCCCCTTTTCCCGGACGATTACCATGCCGAAGTGTTCGTGAATGTTACGCTGATTTCCGCCGACAAGGATACCCAGCCGGATGCGCTTGCAGGGCTTGCAGCATCGGCCGCCCTTGCGGTCTCGGATATCCCGTTCGCCGGTCCCATATCCGAAGTGAGGGTAGCGCGCGTAAACGGAGAGTTCGTGGTTAACCCCACCTTTCCGCAGATGAAACATGCCGATCTGGATATAATGATAGGTGCCACCTACGACAATATCCTGATGGTGGAGGGTGAAATGAAGGAGGTATCGGAGGCCGAAATGCTCGAAGCGATAAAATTCGGCCACGAAGAGATAAAGAAACACTGTCAGGTGCAGATGGAGTTGTCGAAGGAACTCGGTAAAGATGTTAAACGCACCTACTGCCATGAGAACAACGACGAGGAGCTCCGCCGGCAGGTTATAGCAGCCACATACGACAAGGCATACGAAGTAGCCAAGAGTATGAGCGCCAAACACGAGCGCGCGGCGAAATTCGACGCGATAGAAGAAGAATTCATAGCCACGATTCCGGAAGAGGAACTGGCCGAGAAGCTGCCGCTCGTAAAGAGGTACTTCCACGACGACGTTCTGAAGAAGGCGATGCGCAATATGATACTCGACGAAGGTATACGTCTCGACGGTCGCCGGACAGACGAGATACGACCGATATGGTGTGAAGTGGGTTATCTGCCCGCGGCTCACGGCTCGGCAGTTTTCACCCGCGGTGAAACACAGTCGCTCACGAGCGTGACGCTCGGAACGAAGATGGACGAGAAGCAGATAGACGAAGTGCTGGTGCAGGGCAGTGAGCAGTTCGTGCTGCATTACAACTTCCCGCCGTTTTCGACCGGAGATGCCCGTCCTTCTCGCGGGACTTCCCGTCGGGAGATTGGCCACGGTAACCTCGCTTACAGGGCGTTGAAAAACGTGGTACCCCTCGGTGAAGAGAATCCGTACGCGGTGCGTATCGTATCGGATATTCTGGAATCCAACGGTTCGTCGTCGATGGCTACGGTATGTGCCGGTACGCTGGCATTGATGGACTGCGGTATTAAACTGAAAAAACCGGTATCCGGTATTGCGATGGGTCTTATTACCGATACGGTTAACGGTAAATATGCCGTGCTTTCGGATATACTCGGCGACGAGGACCACCTCGGCGATATGGACTTCAAAGTGACGGGTACCCGTGACGGTATCACGGCCACCCAGATGGATATCAAGGTGGACGGCCTGTCGTACGAAGTTCTCGCCAAAGCTCTCGAGCAGGCTCGTCAGGGTAGGCTCCATATCATGGACAAGATGATGGAGACTATCTCCGAACCGAGGGCGGACTTCCGTCCGTTCGTGCCGCGCATAGTGCAGATGCGTATACCGTCAGAATTTATCGGTGCGGTTATTGGTCCGGGCGGCAAGATAATTCAGGATATCCAGAAAACTTCGGGAGCCACCATTACCATCACCGAAGATACAGAACTGCAAATCGGTATCGTGGATATCTTCTCGAACGACAAGGATGCGCTCGATATAGCTCAGAACCGTATCAAGGCTATCGTTGCCGTACCCGAAGTGGGTGAGGTCTATGACGGTAAAGTGAAGACAATCGTGGCCTTCGGCGCATTTATCGAAATACTTCCCGGTAAGGATGCCTTGCTCCACATCTCGGAAATCGACCATAAGAGGTTCGAGACTATGGATCAGACAGGTCTAAAGGAGGGCGACAAGATACAGGTAAAGCTTATCGGTATCGACCCCAAGAGCGGCAAACTCAAGCTGTCGCGTAAAGCGCTTCTCCCGAAGAACCAGTAATACGGGGACTACCCATACGAATCCGGCGCTTACGTCAATCACGTAGACGCCGGATTTTTTGCCCCCGACGTAATTTTATTTAAATAATAACGTTGAGTATAAACTTAGGGTTATATATTTGGACACCATGTGCATTTTTTGTGAGTTTCGTAACCACAATGGGTTTTTTATTCGCACTTACGGATGAATAATTATACAAAAGCGGAATTATTTTATTTTATACCGGAAAAAATGATTAACTTTTTACCTGTGTTGAATCCATTCCGCTATTTTCCGGAACTATCCATGTTGTAACAGCAGACGGGGATGTGGATTACGGCGGGGCCGCAAGTGGAAATTTTGGTCGGAATGTGAGACAATTTGCGCGCCGGGATATCCAAAAAGGCAATTATTAAACCGCAGAAGGAACGGGATTTAAATTTTATTCATATATTTGTTAATGCTTTAACCCGAATTGAAAACGATTTAACAATATAAATACGATTAATTCATTTAACTTTTTGATTATGAAAAGATTGGTGAAGGTAGGTGCTATGCTCGCTGTTATAGCCCTCACCATGAGCAGTTGTAACTGCTATAACAAGATGACCAAGAAAATCGACGAGGTAAAGGCATCCGCCAACCCCGAACTGGTGACTCTAAAAGGATCGACTGTCAATACCGATATTACGGTTACATTCCCGGCAGGCTATTTCCATAAGAAGGCTACCATGAGGGCGACTCCGGTGCTGGTATTCGACGAAGGCGAAATCGCCGGTACTCCGAAGTACCTTCAGGGCGAAAAGGTTAAGGATAACTACACGGTTATTTCCAAAACTTTCGGCGGTTCGTATACCCAGGCCGTTAGCATTCCTTACGACCAGAGGGCTGACCTGTCGACGCTCGAGCTTCGCATAGAAGTGAAGTGCAAGAACGGTGATTACCTCCGTATTGCCACTATCCCGGTAGCTAAAGGTGTCAGCACCGTGCAGAACAGTGCGGACTGGACAGCCAATCTGTCCATCATGCCCGACAACTTCCGCCGGGTGACTACCATAAGCGAATCGGCCGATCTGGTTTACCTTATCAACAGTGCGCAGGTACGTCCTGTCGCCCTGACCAGCGAACAGATAAGGATGTTCGAAGAGTTCGTACGCGAACACGAAGCTAAAGACCGCACCGAGCTGGGCAATATCCAGGCGAAAGGTTACGCGTCGCCGGACGGTCCGGTACAGTTCAACGACGAACTTTCACGTAACCGTTCCAACACCGGTAAAGAGGCCATCAGCAAGATACTTTCCGATGTTAACACTGGCTTCGACGCTGCGGCTTACGGTGAGGACTGGGAAGGTTTCAAAGCCCTCGTGGAGCAGTCGAATATTCCCGACAAGAATCTTATCCTTCAGGTGCTGAACATGTACAATTCACCGGTACAGAGGGACCAGGAAATCCACAACATGTCTCAGGTGTTTGAAGTGCTGAAGAGGGATATCCTTCCGCAGCTCCGCCGTACCCAGCTCGTGGCTTCGGCCGATATCACCGGTAAGACCGATGCCGAACTGGTTGCCGCAAGCAAGAGCGATATCAACTCACTTACGGTCGAAGAGATGCTGTTCACAGCTACTCTGGTAGACGATAACGCCGAAAAGGCACGTATCTATAAGGCTGCTGCCGATAAATACAACGACGTAAGGGCCTACAACAACTATGGAGTTGCGCTTGCAAAACAGGGCCAGTACGCGGAAGCAAAAAGGCAGTTCGACAGGGCCGCCGGTATGCAGTCCGCTCCCGAAATCAGCAATAACCTCGGTGCAATAGCTCTCGCGCAGGGCGATGTGGCCGAAGCCAAACGCTACCTTTCGCCGCTCAACAGTGCGGACGCACAAGCCAACAAGGCGCTTGTAGCTCTTGCAGAAGGTGATTACTCTACCGCCGTACGCGGTCTTAGCGGTTACAACCTTGCTGTGGCCGAGTTCTGCAACGGTAACCTTTCCGCAGCCAAAACGGCTCTCGGAAGCAGCACCTGCCCCTGCGCAGACTACCTGCGTGCGGTTATCGCAATGCGTGAAGGCGACAGCACCGGTGCCATCGCAAATCTGAAGACCGCATCTTCTAAATGCGACCAGATTAAGGCCCGCGCAGCTCGTGACGTGGAATTCCACCGCCTGCACGGTACCTCTGAATTTAACGCTATCTAACGGAAGGTGTTAACCGATACAGGACCCCGGCCTCCATCTGGAGGCCGGGGTTTTTATGTTTATAGCCGACTCCGGTTTGTATGCCTGCCGGTTACCTTCTAAGACGTATTTATCCGCTCTTACGACCGGAAGGGGAGGAATCAGGGAAAAATGAATTAATTTAGACCGGGAACCAAATTATTCACAAAAGTATATTTTATGAAAAAGACATGGTTTTTATTATCGGCTATCCTATTGTCCGGGGTAATGGTGCTTACCGCAATAGCCGCCGGAAATTCCGCTGCCAGTGGTGAACTCGTTATATCGGTTGCCTACGAGCGGCAGGACGGTCCGGGCAGTAACCAGTATGCAGTCTATATCGAGGACGAGGGGGGAGAAATAGTCCGGACGCTTTATGTAACGAAATTTACGGCGGACGGCGGCTATGTACGCAGACCGACCTGCACCCCGATGTGGGTCAACAAATCCCGGGTGGCAGAAATGTCAGCGGACCGGATCGATGTCTTCTCGGGCTCCACGCCGCAGTCGGGACTACAACATTATACATGGGACCTGAAAGACGACGCAGGTTCGCCAGTGGACGCCGGGACCTACTATTTTGTCGTGGAGGGAACGTATTGGGGTGAGAATCAGGTGTTGTTCCGGAACGCCGTAACCGTAGGCGGCGGGGTGGTACGGATACCTGCTTCCGCGGAATTCAATTCGGACGAGTCGAAGAACCGCGGTATGATTACGGAAGTATATGCCGAATACCGGCCGGGGAACTAATTTCAATCTCACCGGAGCCCCGGTGATTTATTTAATGTGAGATTCCATTCCCGGTCCGGGCTTCACCGGCCGGGATTAGGACATTCGTGCCTTGACCCCGATTTGATAATCGGGGTTATTTTGTTAACGGGAGAGCAACATTTTATGTTACCGTCCAATAAAATAATCTTATACAACGGGCTACCTTATGAAATTGGTTACCGCACGGGGTTGTTCCGGGCCGGGTGCTTCTGCTCCGGCGGTCCGGCCTGCCGCGATACATTTTACGAGCCATGCCATATTGCGGCCGAGCGTGCGCATTATCTGCATGCCTTCGAGGTCCTGCCGCACCTGCTCCTGTGTATTGCCGTGGACCATATTCCAATACTGAGATGATACGAGCGGCATATTGTTAATGGTGAAATATTTGTTGAGCTGGTCGAGGGCGGCGGTGGAACCCGCCCGGCGGCAGCTTACGATTGCCGCACCGGGTTTATACTGCATTCGGCCGCTGCCCGCATAAAAAAGCCTGTCCATAAACGGGGTGATGAAACCGGATGCCGCGGCGTAGTGGACCGGTGAACCAACGACGAAGCCGTCGAATGAGACCACCCGTTCGAGGGTTTCGTTCACGATATCGTCAATGACGCATTTGCCGAGTTTGCGGCAGGCTCCGCATCCGACGCAACCGTTGATTGCGTTTTTACCGAGCCAAAGGATTTCAGCACCCACACCGTCGGCTTCGAGCGCCCCGGCAACCTCAGCCAGTGCGGTGAATGTGCAGCCTTCCCTGTTGGGACTGCCGTTGATAAGAAGGACTTTCATATTGTTTGTAGTTTTATTTTCGGACGTATTACCGGCAATTACCCTGCCTGACGCGGCCGTATCAGCCGCGGCGGAAGACTTGAGTAGGTACGTATCGAGCCCAAGCCAACCGGCGGTGACCCCCAATACGGAATACCCCATTTTTTTAAGCGCTTCCCTCCTGTCCATGATTTTGCGGTAAAGTATAATAGGCGGCAATTTAGAAAATTTTCCGGATTAGGGTACCATAGAAGTTTCGGGCTATACAAATAAGTATGCGATTACGGAGTCCGAGGTGAGGAAATCGGCAGGTTCAATCCAGTACCGCTCCCCGTTCTGCCGGAGATGTCCCCGTTCCACCAGCGGACGGGCGGTTTCGATGAACAACTCGGAAAAACAGTCGCCGACTTTGTTGCGGATCCTTGAAAGATGCAGGCCGTCGGAAGTGCGGAGCGATGTCATTACGATTTCGTTGTACCGGTCGTCAGACGTCAGTTGCTCCCGGCCGTATACCGGCTCCGCCGCCGCAACATAATCTTTAACCGTCATGTCGCACAATCGGCGGACGGTGCCGTCGTAGGAGTGCGCGCCAGGACCGATACCGAGGTACGGCTCCCCCGTCCAGTAGGAGCTGTTATGACGGGACCGGTAGCCCGGCAGGGCAAAGTTCGAAACCTCGTAATGTTCGTATTCTGCTTCGGTAAGGGTGTGGTGGAGTGCGAGGAATTGCTCACGGCTTTCCTCGTCCGGAACCTCCGATATCTTCTTCTTCTCTTTCCATTTGCCGAGCGTGGTGCCAGATTCGAAGGTCAGGTGGTAGGCCGAAATATGCTCGGGCCGAAGTGCCACGGCTTCCCGGAGAGTTTCTTCCCAGATGCCTGCCGTCATGCCGGGTATCCCGTAAATCAGGTCGATACTTATATTGCCGAAACCTGCGCTCCGGGCATGTCTCACAGCCTCGGCCGCCCGAGCCGCGTCGTGCCTGCGCCGCATAAAAGTCAGCAGGCCGTCGTCGAAGGACTGGACTCCGATACTAAGACGATTAATTCCGGCCGCAGCAAGTGCGTTGAGGTAGGGCGGGGACAGATCTTCCGGGTTGGCTTCGAGTGTAACCTCAC
Source organism: Rikenellaceae bacterium (assembly GCA_020859685.1). Taxonomy (GTDB): domain Bacteria; phylum Bacteroidota; class Bacteroidia; order Bacteroidales; family Rikenellaceae; genus WRDF01. The sequence continues at coordinate 21,778 of JAJBVT010000098.1, read as the reverse complement.
TGAGACGGGACGTGTTAAAATTATCGGATACCGTTTCCAGTAAATACCGTATATCCGAAGGAGCGTATAGCGATGGTGTGCCGCCGCCGAAATAGACCGTGTCGACCGGGTCGGCAAGGAATCCACGTTGAGTCCGCACTTCCCGGAAAGCCGCCTCGAGAAATTTCCCGCCGTACAGTCCGAACTGCGCCGTACTGTAAAAATCGCAATAGATACATTTGCGTTTACAGAACGGGATATGTAAATAAATACCGGCCACGGGTCAGGTTTTGAGCCGCAAGTTACTAATTACCCGCGGACGGTAGGTCTACCCCGGAAGTTCATTTTTAAATTAATTTTAAATATTTGCACAGCCCATCTCTTTTAGGGTTGTTATTTTTGTAACAATAAAAAATTTCGCTAACTTTATACTGTTTTGCGCCTGCCGAAATCCGGCCGCCGTATACCTGCTCCGGCAGGGCTTTTGCAAGGGATGGACCGGTCGTGTCCGGATACGGAGAAACTGTCTTTCAATGAGGGAGAAACAATAGCGCAGGGCACCAATTTTGGGATGTATTAACTAAAAATAGCAATTTATGTCTACAATCGATTTGAGCAAGTACGGCATCACGGGAGTTACCGAGATCGTACACAACCCGTCTTACGACCAGCTTTTCCAGGAAGAAACCAAACCGGGCCTCGAAGGTTTCGAAAAAGGTCAGGTTACCGAGATGGGTGCTGTGAACGTTATGACCGGCGAATATACTGGACGTTCACCCAAAGACAAATTCTTCGTGATGGACGACACCACCCGCGATACCGTATGGTGGACCTCGGAAGATTACAAGAACGACAACAAACCGCTCTCGCAGGATACGTGGAAAATCCTCAAGGATATAGCGACCGACGAACTTTCTAACAAAAGGCTCTACGTTGTGGACGCATTCTGCGGCACCAACGAAAACACACGCCTCAAACTCCGTTTCATTATGGAGGTTGCATGGCAGGCCCACTTCGTAAAAAATATGTTCATCCGCCCGACGGAAGAGGAGCTGGCCAACTTCGGCGAACCCGATTTCGTTATTATGAACGCATCGAAGGCTAAGGCTCCGGCCAACTATAAGGAACTCGGCCTGAACAGCGAAACCGCGGTGGTTTTCAACCTGACGGAAAAAATCCAGATTATCCTCAATTCATGGTACGGGGGCGAGATGAAGAAGGGCATGTTCTCTTACATGAACTACCTGCTTCCGCTTCAGGGCATCGCTTCGATGCACTGCTCGGCCAATACCAATATGGACGAATCGAGCACCGCTATATTCTTCGGCCTCTCGGGTACGGGTAAAACAACCCTCTCGACCGACCCGAAACGTAAACTTATCGGTGACGACGAGCACGGATGGGATGATGACGGGGTCTTCAACTTCGAAGGCGGCTGTTATGCCAAGGTGATCAACCTCGACAAGGACAGCGAACCGGATATCTGGAACGCAATCCGCCGCGACGCACTCCTCGAAAATGTAACGGTGGACGCCAACGGCAAAATCGATTTCAGTGACAAGAGCGTTACGGAGAACACCCGTGTCTCTTACCCGATAGACCATATCGAAAATATTGTTAAGCCCGTGTCCAAAGGCCCGGCCGCTCAACAGGTTATTTTCCTCTCTGCCGATGCGTTCGGAGTGCTGCCTCCGGTTTCTATCCTGACCCCGGAACAGACCCAGTACTATTTCCTCTCGGGCTTCACCGCCAAGCTGGCAGGTACGGAGCGCGGTATCACCGAGCCTACCCCGACTTTCTCGGCTTGTTTCGGTGCGGCGTTCCTTTCGCTTCACCCCACCAAATACGGTGAGGAGCTGGTGAAAAGGATGCAGAAATCGGGAGCGAAGGCTTATCTGGTGAATACCGGTTGGAACGGTACCGGCAAACGTATCTCTATCAAAGATACCCGCGGTATCATCGACGCTATCCTCGACGGTTCTATCGACAAGGCCGAAACCAAGAAGATTCCTTACTTCGATTTCGAAGTGCCGACCGCCCTTCCGGGTGTAGATCCGGCAATCCTCGACCCGCGCGACACCTATGCCGATGCGGCCGAGTGGGATACCAAGGCTAAAGACCTCGCCCAGAGGTTTACAAAGAACTTCGAGAAGTTCTGCGGCAACGAAACCGGTAAGAAGCTGGTTGCGGCAGGTCCGAAATTGTAATTATTCGGTTAATATACCTCAAATAAGGCGCCCATCGGAGCGCCTTATTCTATTTGGGTTTAAACGGTCGGCGGGGAGGACCGGGTTCGGTAACGGCTATCCGGGCTGCTGACGGGTGAGAGCAGTCCGACGGCTGGCCTCCACGGGATACGTTTATTTGTACTATTTGAGTATCTTTACACCATAAAAATCTGAAGAAATGGACATGGATACAACGCCGGTAATCATTGCAGGCCCGTGTGTGATAGAGTCGGAGGAACTGCTCGATACCGTGGCCCGGGAGCTTGTCCGGATTAGGAAAGAGCGGGGAGTAGATATAATATTCAAGGCTTCGTTCGATAAGGCCAACCGCACTTCGCTCCGCTCGTTTCGCGGGCCGGGTCTGGAGGAGGGGCTGCGCATGATGGCCGATATGGCGGAGCGCTACTCTCTGCGGCTCACCACCGATATTCACGAGGCATGGCAGGCGGGGCCGGTGGGAGAGGTGGTCGATGTAATACAGATTCCGGCGTTCCTCTGCCGCCAGACCGACATGCTCGTGGCAGCGGCCCGGACCGGTAAAATCGTAAATATAAAGAAAGCGCAATTCCTCTCGGGCGAGGATATGAAATACCCGGCCGCTAAAGTGCGGGAATCGGGCGGCGCGGAGGTATGGCTTACCGAGAGGGGTAACAGTTTCGGGTATAACAACCTTGTGGTGGACTTTCGCAATATCCCCGATATGAGGCCCTACGCTTCCCGTGTTGTTATGGATTGCACCCACAGCGTACAGCGTCCCGGGGGTGCGGACGGGAAGACCGGCGGTGACCGCCGTTTTGTGCCTGCGATGGCTTTGGCGGCAAAGGCGTTCGGAGCGACCGGGTATTTCCTCGAAGTTCATCCCGACCCGGACCACGCCCTCAGCGACGGACCCAATATGCTTCCGCTTTCGGAGCTCTCCGGGCTTGTCGGGGAGTTGGTCCGCTGATTAGTTTCGAGGAGCAGAAAGTTTGTTATCATACAAACATAACCTTGTCATTCTGAGCGAAGCGAAGAATCTATATGGCAATCTTCCCGTAAACGGCGTTAGGTACTTTTCTTCACACAAATATGCACTCTGAAAAGAGGTAGATAATATCGTAAGGAATTAAAGTCGCTATTACTTTCCTTTGAAATAGTTCTCTAACAGCTCGCGGGCCGCGGTGAAAGGGCTGGTTTTATTCTCGTCCACTTCTTTTTCGTATATGCCGAGAGACGACTCAACTGCCGGATTACGGAAAAAATTCTCCCGAAGGGCTTGGTCGATAGTTTCGTACATCCAGTATTTATTCTGGCGGCGGCGGTTGCGGTCGAAGTAACCGTTCGAACGGGTAAAAGCCACGTAATCTTCGATATCGGACCATATTTCGTCGAGTCCGGTGCCTTCCACAGAAGAGCAGGTCACCACGTTTGGCCTGCGACCGGACTCGGGCAGTGGAAACAGCATCAGGGCGTTGCGTATCTGGGCCTTTGCCAGATCGGCTTTGTGTTTGTTGGCACCGTCGGCTTTGGTGATTACAACGAGGTCGGCCATTTCCATAATTCCGCGCTTAATGCCCTGTAACTCATCCCCGGCACCCGATATCTGCAACATCATAAACATATCGACCATCGAGTGGACGGCCGTTTCGGACTGTCCCACACCTACCGTTTCGATAAATATCACGTCGAAACCCGCAGCTTCGCAGAGGACTATCGTTTCGCGTGTCTTACGCGCCACACCGCCCAGAGACCCCGCCGACGGCGAAGGACGGATAAAAATATTGGGATTGGCCGAGATGCTTTCCATCCGGGTCTTATCGCCGAGTATCGAACCGCCGCTGCGCTGAGAACTCGGGTCGATTGCAAGGACGGCCAACCGATGGCCCATATTCTCGACCCTACCGCCGACTGCTTCGATAAAAGTGGATTTACCGGCACCCGGAACACCCGTAATGCCAATCCGGACCGACTTCCCGGCATAGGGCAGGCACCGCTCTATAATTTCCTGTGCCTTGCCGTAATGGACCGGATTCTGGCTCTCTATAAGGGTGATGGCTTGGGAAAGAATGGTTATGTCCCGGCCGGTGATTCCCGTTACGAAGTCGTCCACCGACAACTCTTTTTTGCGGACTTTCCGGAAATAGGGGCTGACGGTGGGTGCATCCTCCACCCCCTGCGCCACATCGAGCGCGCTGTCGTGGTGCTCGTCCTTATGGTGTAATTTGAAATGGTCAATCTTCGTGAACATACAACTAACGTTAATGCCGTAACCCTGCAGACGGAACGTGCCGGAAACATTTACAACCAATACCGAAATTAATCCGGTATGGAGTACCTTTCTTCCGGGAAATTAATTCAGCAGCCGCGTTATCTCGTCGGACGTAAGTGACGACGGATTGCCGAACCAGAGGACCTTCCCCCGCCCGTCGATAAGGACACAGAAAGGTACATACCTCACCCCGAAGGCGTCGAACGTGCGGCTGCCTTCGTCGATTGCGGCAAAATAGGTGCCGCGCGTGCCGAGTGCCTGCATCACCCCGGGTGCAGGTTCCTTCGCAAGGACGATAACGCAAAGGTTCGCTTCGTACCGTCTGGCAGTGGACTCTATTTCGGAGAGCCTTACCGTACACTGAGGGCTTCCGGAGTGGAAGAACTCAATAAGCCGCGCCTTATTGTCGGCCGGAGAGTGGTCCCAAAGCCATTGGGATACCCGGATATCCGGCGCTTTTTCTCCTATAACGAGATTCTGTACACTTGCCCACACTGTGCATAGAAGTGCGGCGCAAAGGATAGTAAGTCTCTTCATAAACAGCCTCCATTGTTCGGGTAAGGGGTTTGGCCGGGCACTCCCCGGACAGGTTTGTTATCAATGCGAAGATATGAAAATATATTTAACGTTCCGGTATGCTGTCGTCAGTTATGCAGGGTGCGTTGCGGCCGTATGTCGTAGTGGCACGGAGCAGGCCGGGATACAGGTTGTCCCGAAGGCCGGATTTGTTGTTAAAAAATTCACGCTAAATTAAAATAATCTCGAAAATAGATTGTACTTTTGTGGATTAGCTGCCGTTACAGGCGGGAAATTCCTGGTAAATCAATAATAAATTCAATTATAAAATGAAAGTCTCTCACATCGAACACATCGGTATAGCAGTCAAAAGCCTCGACGAGGCCATACCCTATTATGAAAACGTACTGGGCCTGAAGTGTTACAACATCGAGGAGGTGGCGGACCAGAAGGTAAGGACGGCATTCTTCAAGGTCGGCGACGTTAAAATCGAATTGCTCGAGTCTACTTCGGAAGACGGTACGGTCGCCAAATTTATAGAGAAACGCGGGCAAGGTGTACATCATGTGGCTTTTGCGGTAGATGGAATAGAGAGGGCGCTGGCGGAAGTAAGTGAAAAGGGCGTAGAGCTTATCGACAAGGCTCCGCGTAAGGGTGCCGAGGGTCTCGATATAGCCTTCCTTCATCCTAAGTCCACCTTCGGTGTGCTCACAGAGCTTTGTGAGGACAACAATTAGTAACATTCTTCTTTTTTATCCTAAAGCACCGTGGCATAAGCCCCGGCATACGGTTTGACGGGCAGGAATTAAAAACCATAAATATATAATGAGCAACAATCTGGATAAAGTACAGGAATTGATCGACCACCGCGAGAAGGCCAAACTCGGTGGAGGGCAGAAAAGGATCGATTCACAACATAATAAAGGTAAATATACGGCCCGCGAGCGCATCGAAATGCTTCTGGACGAGGGGAGTTTCGAAGAGTTCGATATGTTCGTGACGCACCGGTGCACCAATTTCGGTATCGACGGCGAGAGCTATTTCGGAGACGGAGTGGTGACCGGTTACGGGACCATCGACGGAAGGTTGGTATATGTCTACGCGCAGGATTTCACCGTATTCGGCGGTTCCCTGTCGGAAACGATGGCGGGCAAGATTTGCAAGGTGATGGATATGGCCATGAAGAACGGCGCCCCGGTTATCGGCCTTAACGATTCGGGCGGTGCGCGTATCCAGGAGGGGGTAAATGCCCTTGCGGGCTATGCGGAGATTTTCCAGCGTAATATCCTCGCTTCGGGTGTGATTCCGCAGATTTCCGCAATTCTCGGCCCTTGTGCGGGCGGAGCGGTCTACTCGCCGGCTCTGACCGACTTTATCCTGATGAAAAAGAATACCAGCTACATGTTCCTCACAGGCCCGAAAGTGGTAAAAACCGTTACGGGAGAGGATGTGACTCAGGAGCAGTTGGGCGGAGCTTCAATTCACTCCACCAAATCGGGCGTTACCCACTTCGTTGTCGACGAGGAGGAAGAAGGTATGCAGGTTATCCGCAAACTTATCAGCTACATGCCGCAGAACAACTGCGAGGATGCCCCGCTGGCGATCTGCACCGACAGGATAGACCGCGCGGAAGACGTGCTGAACGAGATTATACCCGATAATCCGAATAAGCCGTACGATATGTACGAGGTGATAAAGGCTATCGTGGATAACGGAGATTTCCTCGAGTCTCAGAAGGCGTACGCACCGAATATCATAACATGCTTCGCGCGTTTCAACGGGCAGAGCGTGGGTATTGTGGCAAACCAGCCCAAGTATCTGGCGGGTGTGCTCGATATCAACGCCTCGCGCAAGGCGGCGAGGTTCGTAAGGTTCTGCGATGCGTTCAATATACCGCTGGTGACGCTGGTGGACGTCCCGGGCTTTCTCCCGGGGACCGGGCAGGAGTACGGAGGCGTGATTATCCACGGGGCCAAACTGCTGTTCGCTTACGGCGAGGCCACCGTGCCTAAAGTGACGGTGACCCTGCGTAAATCTTACGGAGGTGCATATTGCGTGATGAGTTCAAAACACCTGCGCGGTGATTTGAACTACGCATGGCCGACGGCCGAGATAGCGGTTATGGGACCCTCGGGTGCAATCGAGGTACTCTCGTCCAAAGAGATTGCCGCCGTGGAGGACACCGAAAAGAAGACCGCGCTTATAGCCGAGAAGGAGGAGGAGTACCGCAAGCAGTTCGCCAACCCGTATAATGCGGCAAAATACGGCTATATCGACGACGTGATAGAACCTCGAAATACCCGCTTCCGGGTAATCCGGGCGCTCCAGTCTCTGGCGACAAAACGTGTAGTTAACCCGGCCAAGAAACACGATAATATCCCGCTCTGACGATGATGGCAAGGAAATTACTGACCTCCGTCCCGCTCATGTTTGCGGCCCTTGGGGTATCGGCACAGCATAACTCGGAACTGAGGATAAACGAAATACTGGTAAAGAACGTCGACAATTATGTGGACGACTACGGCCACCGTCCATCCTGGATAGAGATTTACAACGGAAGCCATTCGACACTCGACCTCGGGGGGTATTATCTGAGGGCCATTACCTCTGTCGATACCGTTATGTACCGGATACCGACGGGGGACCCTAAAACCAGAATAACCCCGCTCGGCTACCTCGTTTTTTTCTGCGAAGGAACGGGCACCAAGGGTACGCTCTACACCAACTTCACACTGGAGGACATACGCTCTGTTGCCTTACTGAACTCCAGCGGCAAAGGAACCCCGATAGATGTTGTGGAGCTGGACTATAATTCCCAGCAACCGGACGTTTCCATCGGTTATATGACTACGACCGACGGTACGGAGCGTTTTATAACCTTGCCGCGCACTACACCCAATGCCACGAACGATACCGAACCGGTAATGGCCCGCCACGAACGGTTCCGGCAGATGGACCCGTACGGTCTGGTAATGGCCTTCAGCGCAGTGGTAATAGTGATATCGGTGCTAATGTGCCTGTTCATCCTGTTTAAACTGCTCGGCAACTATATGATAGGTGTGGCCCGCAGGAAGGACAAGGCCTCCAAGGCGGCCAAGGCCGGTTCGGCAGAAACGGAGGACGGCAGGAGTTACGACAGTCCCAACACGGCTGACGAGATTGCGGCCATAGCGATGGCCCTCCAGATGTATAGGGAGGAGCTTCACGACAGGGAATCTTCCGTGCTTACCATCAACCGCGTAGCGAGGGCCTACTCACCGTGGAGTTCGAAAATATACGGGCTCAGGCAGTTCAATAAAAAATAAAGATATTTACCGGGTATGAAAGAATATAATTTCAGGATAAACGGGAACGAGTACCATGTTTCCATCGAGAAAGTAGACGACACGAACGCCGAAGTCATGGTGAACGGAGCCTCCTTCAGCGTAGAGTTCGAAGGTGAAGGCAAGCCCAGACAGGAAAAATTGACCCAGGTCGCACCTATACCGAATTCCACACCGGCAGAGCGTCCGCAGGTGGCTAAACCGGCCGTTGCATCAGCACCGGCGAGCGGGGTCAAAAGCCCCCTGCCGGGTGTAATACTCGATATCCGGGTCAATGTGGGCGATACCATCAAGGTCGGCCAGCATCTGCTGGTGCTGGAGGCCATGAAGATGGAGAACAATATAGATTCCGACCGTGAAGGTGTAGTTAAATCGATAAATGTCTCTAAGGGCGATTCGGTGCTCGAAGGTAACCTTCTCTTAACCATTGAATAGATATGCTTGCAGAAGTTACGACCAGCGGGACATCTTTCTTACTCGATAATTTCAGGGAATTTATCAACCTGACGGGTTTCGCCAATATTACCGCAGGGCACCTTATAATGATAGTGGTAGGGATATTTTTTATCTTCCTCGCCATTCGCTACAAGTTCGAGCCGATGCTGCTCCTGCCGATAGGTTTCGGTATCGTGCTGGGGAACATCCCGTTTGTTCCCGGCACGGAGGTGGGCATTTATGAGGACGGTACGGTGCTGAATTACCTCTATTTCGGGGTTATAAAGGGGGTTTACCCGCCGTTGATATTCCTCGGTATCGGGGCCATGACCGACTTCTCGGCACTTATCTCAAATCCGAAGCTGATGCTGATTGGGGCCGCTGCCCAGATAGGAATATTCGCTGCCTACGCAGCCGCTCTGGGTATGGGCTTTTCAGCGGCAGAGGCGGGCTCGATAGGAATTATCGGCGGTGCTGACGGCCCGACGGCAATCTTCCTCACCTCGAAACTGGCTCCCGAGTTTCTCGGTGCGGTGGCGATTTCGGCATATTCGTATATGGCGATGGTACCGCTTATCCAGCCGATAGTGATGAGGCTATTCACTACCAAAAACGAGCGTGTTATTAAGATGAAGCCGCCCCGTCCGGTATCGCAGAGAGAAAAGATATTCTTTCCGATAATCGGGGTGCTCCTCACCACCTTCATCGTGCCTACGGCCATACCGCTGCTCGGGATGCTTTTCTTGGGTAACCTTCTGAAGGAGAGCGGGGTGACCAAACGGTTGGCTGTAACAGCCAGCGGCCCTATGATTGACATCGTCACCATACTTATAGGCCTTACGGTGGGCGCCTCGACACAGGCCACGACGTTCCTTACACCAAAATCACTGTTCATATTCTTTATCGGTGCCTGTTCTTTCTTCGTGGCTACGATGGGCGGGGTGCTGATGGTGAAATTTATGAACCTGTTCCTCAAGCCGGGTAACAAGATTAACCCGCTTATAGGGAATGCCGGTGTATCCGCGGTTCCTGCCGCAGCGCGCGTTTCGCAGGATGTCGGCCTTAAATACGACCGCACGAATTACCTGCTAATGCACGCCATGGGTCCAAACGTGGCCGGTGTGATAGGAAGTGCGGTTGCTGCCGGGGTCCTGTTGGGATTCCTAACCTGATATTTTATTTTAACAAATAGGGAGGGGCGGCCAATTTGTTTGGCCGCCTTTGCTTTTTTTGATAGGAATGGAAGCCTGGTAAATAAAAGGCTGGCAATCAAAAAAGTTAACCGGTGCTTCTTGTAAGAAAGATGGTAAAGTATTTCGGCAGTCGGGAATTTTACCTATCTTTGGCAGTTGACAGCGGCCGGGGCCGTGTATGGTCGGTCTGCGGGAGGGAAGGTGGTGCCCGGTTGTAACCTGAACGGATTGAATAAATATAATCGTAAATAAAAAATGGCAAGTTTAAACACGTTACGGACTCAGGGCGGTATAATCATTTCTGTCGTTATAGGTATTGCTCTGATAGCGTTCCTTATGGGGGATTTTGTGCCGCGCAGTTGTTCGGATGTTACCGTCGGTTCGATAGACGGCCACAAAATCAGTTATGAAGAGTTTTTCTTCCATGCTGAGGAATATATACAGATCTCCCAGTCGATGCTCGGTAAGGAAGCCCTTACTACCGAGGAGACTGAAGTGGCAAGGAATATGGCCTGGGAATCCCTTATAGCCAAATACGCCTACCGTCCCGGTCTGAAAAAACTGGGGCTGAACAATTCGGAGGCCGAGCAGATTGATATGGTTACGGGTGAGTATCTTTCGCCGATTATCACCGGAAATTTCATCAACCAGCAGACGGGGTTGTACGAACCGGCTATCCTGAGCAATTTTATAGAGAGGATAGCGTACGACCCGACAGGCCGTTTACAGAACTTCTGGAATTACACGAAGGAACAGATGAACGACCAGCGGACTATGAATAAATATTTCGCACTGGTCGAACAAGGCGTTTATATTACCGATTTGGAGGTAGAAGCCGGAATTTCGGCAATCAACAACAGTTTCGATGCGAGGATTGTCGGCAAGGACTACTCGAGTGTTGACGACAATCTGGTAACGGTAACCTCTGCGGATATACGGTCTTATTACAATGCACATAAGGAGCGGTTTAAACAGGTACCTTCGAGGGATATCGAATATGTCGTTTTCGACATGCTACCTTCGGACCAGGACTATCTCGACGCCGAGAAGTTTATCACCACTTTGGCCGAGGAGTTTGCAGTCGATGAGAACCCGATGCAGTATGCGCTCTTGAACTCGCAGGTTACACCGAACCAGATGTATCTGAAAGAGTCGCAGATAGACGGTGCTATCGCCGCCGCGGTATTCAATAATCCGGATGCGATGTACGGTCCGGAACTCAGCGGCGACGTGTACACAATGGCAAGGCTGGCCGATTCCAGAATGATGCCGGATGAGATAGGTGCCAAACATATCCTGTTAAGCTATGGGCAGAGGGACCTCGCCGACAGCCTTGTGCAGGCTATCCGGCAGGGCGCGGATTTCGAGATGCTGGCTTACGAATACTCAATGGACCCATCCGCACGAATGAACGGCGGCGACCTCGGGGAGTTTGCTCCGGAGCAGATGGTGCCGGAGTTCAGCAATCCTCTCATGGACGCCCGGGTGGGTGATGTATTTACGGTGGATACCGATTTCGGGATACACGTGGTTCAGCTTACCAAAAAGAGCGAACCGGTGCGCAAAGCGCAGATAGCGACCATCAGATACAAGGTGGACCCGAGCCAGTCGACACAAAATGCGATATATGCGGAAGCGAGCAGGTTCCTGTCGAATGCTGCCGGTTCGTACGATAATTTCAAGAAGGCGGCCACGGAAGGTGCCCTATCGGTAAGAATAGCCCGCAGGGTAACCATGACCGACCGGTCCGTTAACGGGCTCGACGACTCACGCGAGTTGGTAAGATGGGCCTTCGAAAGCAAGAAGGGCGAAGTGTCGGATATCAAGGAGATAGGCGGCGGCGATTATATCATCGCGGCCCTTACCGAGGTGCGGAACGACGAGTATGCCAAGCCGGAAGAAGTTGCGGACCAGATTCGCCAGTCGTTGATTAAGGAGAAGAAAGCCGACGCGATAATTGCCGGGATAAACGGCTCTACGCTCGATCAAGTGGCATCGGAGTTCGGCAGCGAACCGACCGAAGCCGAAGGAGTCTCGTTCGGGACCTTCCTTTTGGACGGTATCGGTGTCGATTACCGGCTTGTTGGCGCCATCACGGCAGGCCGTCCGGGTGTACTTTCCAAACCTGTCCGGGGTGATTCGGGTGTTTACCTCTATGAAATTACGGATATGACCGTGGCCGAGGATGCCAACGAGGAGAGCGAACGGATTCGCCTCGAAGCGGCATCAACATCATACCTTGGCGAGCGTCTCGCTCAGGCAATGGGTGAAGGTGCGAATGTTAAGGACAACCGTGTGAGGTATTTCTGATAGCGCTGTGCAGATAAAAAACCAGCCTGCCCGTTTAATGGGGGCAGGCTGGTTTTTTATGGTTGGTTGGGTATTCCAAATTCGGCAGACCGGTTATTTGTACCTTTTGCAGAAACTGTTTATGGGGCCGGAAGACAGTTAATATGGAGACCCGGACGGACGAAAATGGAGTATTAAAAAACATCTGGTAATATAGATGCTTTATGGTTATTTCTTAAATGCCCGGTCGAGTTCGCGTTTGACGTCTTTTTCCTTGATATATTCACGTTTATCGAAGCTCTTGCGACCTCGGGCCAGTCCGATAACCACTTTGGCTAACCCCCTCTCATTTATGAAAACCCGCATTCCGACCACGGTCAGGCCCTTATCCTGAAGCGCCCGGGTGATTTTGGATATCTCCCTTTTTTGCAGGAGGAGTTTTCGGTCACGTTTAGGCTGGTGGTTATTATATGTACCCCAATGGTATTCTGAAATGTTCAGTCCGCGGATAAAGATTTCACCCCGGTCGACATAGCAGTAACAGTCGACCATAGAGGCTTTGCCCAGTCGAAGGGATTTTATCTCTGTCCCGGTAAGCACAATGCCGGCCGTCCACGTTTCGAGAATCTCGTAATCGAACGTGGCGCGTTTGTTCTTTATATTTATGTTACGGTAGTCCGGCATAACAGGGCGCAAAGATAGCTAAAATTATGTAACGTTAGAATTTATACTGAAAGCTGCTGCCGAGGCGTAAAATAATATTCTTTTAAAATCCCATTGCCTTTTTTATTGCAGTCATTTCTTCTTCCGAAGTCAGCATTTTTAATAATTCAAATGCGACTTTTGGCGCTGTCTCCGGACAATAAGACGTTATAATATTACCATCAATTACAACTGGTTCATTCACGACATTCACTCCAAATTCCTCCAGTTCTTTTTGCTTGGAGCCGTTATTTAAATGGTAGGTTGTTGCTTTCCGATTCTCAAGGATTCCACTTTTTCCTAAAGGCAGTGCCCCGGTACAAACTGTCGCAATGATTTTACCCTTTGCGTCAAATTCCTTGATTAATTCTAAGAATCTTTCATCATAGGCTTCTTCATAAAAACCGAATTCTCCAAATCCACCAGGTATTGCCAAGGCATCATATTCGTCTACGTTTATTTCCTCAATAGTTTTATCTACTATTACAGGCACATCAAAAGTGCTTAAAACTATTTTAGTAAAACCACACGTGTCAACGAATAAATGATGCCCATAGTCAACTCTCGCCCAACCAAGAATATCTATAAAAACAGAAAATTCCATAGTTTCAAATGCCTTTGCCAGAAACACTAATACTTTCTTATTTTGCATATTTTCAAAGTGATTGTATGATGTTTTCTCAGAAATAGTACCCGAGATTAGCGTATATCCCGACCTTGTTCGTCCGGTTCGACCAGTCGATAACCAAGTCAATAGGGCCGACGATAGTATTGACGGACCCTGCGATACCTACACCCCATACATCGCGGCCTTTTAGGATATCGAAGAAGCTGCCCGCCTCTTTCAAATAGTTGGATTTCAGTGATATAAAGTATTTGGGTCCGATTCTTCCCCGGATATCGAACCGGGCGCCGAGAACGGCGTTTTCGAAAGTTTCGAATCGCTGTATCCCGATGAAGGGCATTTGCTGGGCAAGGTATCGTCCGGCAACCGAACCTCCGAGTACGTTGGCCGCGGGGAAAGCCACATTATTCCCGATTAGCACGCGGGAAAAGACCCCCGGAATAAATGTTACCCGGCGATTCATCGACCACGGGGCGAAGAAATCGACATGCACCGCACTGAACAGTGGGTCGCCGTGGTAATTGACGAGGTTGGAGGTGAAAATGGTATAGTCCGCCGTGAAACTTATACCGCGGTTGGGATTGTAGCGCCGGTCGAGGGTCTCGAACTGGGCGGAAGCGTAATAATGGAATATTCCCTCGGAACGGGCATGCAATTCGAAATCGGGTACGCTGAGCGCATTTCGAAGATTGAAATATTCATAGCGTGCCCCGGCGCCTATTTTGAAGTTGCTCAACTGTATATTGGAAAAGTTGAGGTCGAAGATGTGCTGGTCGAAATCGAGGTTACTCAGTTTGTCTCCGTTGCGGTAAAGGTTAAGACTGTTATATTTGAACATGTACGACAGGGTCATCTTCCGCTCGGTCTCGTTGCCCAGGATATAGGAACCCTTTATATATGGGTTCTCGCTCAGGCGGGCGGTGAAATCGAAGTGGGAGTTCGACATCTGGTTTGCCGCCAGCTTGACATTAAGCAGAAGGGCCGCCATCTCCTCGGTATCGAATCTGAACCCGAGGCTTATAGAGTTGCGGGTGCTCTCCTTAACCATAAAGATAAGGTCGTACGGGGCATTGCCGTCGAGCCGGTAATTCACTTCGGTCAGCGTACCGGTACCCTGAAGTTTTTCGACGGCCGACTGTATTTCGCTCGGCTTTACCAAAGTGCTGTCTTTCAGCCCGGCCAGCCGCCGCAGGGCCTTCTCCTTCTGGTACTGGAGACCTTCGAATTTTATGACATTTAGCGGTAACTCCCGGTCGAGTTCGATCGGCTCCCGTTCAGGAGGTGTATAACCCGGCTCCAAACCGATTACCGGACGCAGGGCCATCAATTCCCCGAACTTCTCGTAAGCCGCCCTTTCGCCGCGTACAAGCAGGGAGTCGATGGCCTTGGCATTGAAACTACCGGCACCATAACCTTTTATGTCGGGTTTTATATTGACGTCCACAAGCGGTACGTTTTGTTCATACGCATCCACCCCGGTAAAATAGGTAAGCTGGTTGAACATATCGCCGAGGGTAACAATCTCCTCCGCTGTCCGGCCCCCGGCCGTAACGTCCACCCCGATTATGATTTCGGCACCCATAGCCCTGACCACATCCGCCGGGTAATTGTTGGTAATCCCGCCGTCTATCAATACCATTTCATCTAAACGGACCGGTTCGAAAGCGCCCGGTATGGACATGCTCGCCCGGATGGAACGGGCGAGGTACCCGCGGTCGAGGGTCACGGTGTTACCCGAAACCATATCGAAAGCCACGCAGTAGAAGGGAATGGGAAGGGTATTGAAAGATATCGAGTCGTGGTAATCGATGGTTAACTCGGTCAGCAGGTTGTAGACGTTGTTCCCGCCCACCAGCCCGGAAGGGAGTTGGAACCTTTTCTGATTCGTAAGCGGGATAGTAATTATATACTTTTCGGACAGTTCCTTTGCAGAAAACGACAGGTTGCGCCGGGACACCCGGTTGCTGAGCAGTTCGGTCCAGTTCTGGGTGCGTACCATCGAGTCGAGTGTATGAACGTCGTATCCGACCGCATACAGCCCCCCGATGATTGCGCCCATACTCGTTCCGGCGATATAGTCTATCGGTATTCCCGCCTCCTCGATAACTTTGAGCGCGGATATATGGGCTACCCCCTTCGCCCCGCCACCGCTCAGGACCACGCCTACTTTCTTCCGCTGGGCCGAAGCTCCGTTGAACGTAATCAGGCAGGCAATCAATAGGGCGGAGATACGGATAATTTTTTTCATAATAATATTTGTTATATCGGGGCTTTATAAAGGTATTGTCAACGGGGCGACCCTTTATCCACCCCGTCGAATTTTATAGAATCAACCTTGACAGTTTCCGGGCAATCGCCATTCTTTCTTTGTTGAGCGTGGTTATCCGAAAGGTGAGTTCCGAAAGTTCCTGGTCGGACAGCGACTCGTCGGAGAGTTTGCCGCGAAGCTCGGCAATAATGTTCTCGATAGCTTTGGATTTATAGAGGATAACGGTCCGCGGTACCGATTCCGACAACTTGTCCTCTTCACTCTCCACTATCACGTCGAATTTTTTCCACAGCTTGCTGACGATATAATTGTCGCTATCGGTTAGAATATCCACTGCGGCGTTGCAGACCGCCGGGTCGGGATGGTTTATGAAATTATGCATCCCGATGGACGGAACTTCATCGTCGTCGCGGTCGTTCTCCTCGGCTTCGAGCCTCGCCCGGTTATAAAGGTCGAGATACGTTTCATACAGCTTCCGGTAACGGGTGTCGCGGAAAACCAGTCCGTTCGCTTCAATATCGTTTATTATCGTTTCGGCCACGTTGAACTTTACCACGTTACGACCCTCCTTGTAATCGAAGAATTTGCCGCCGTATTTCAGTAAATATTTGACCAGTTCCTTTTCCAGTTCCTCAATTCCGCTTCCGGCGGTTCCGGTTTGATGCGACGGGGTATCGGGTAGTGAGTTTAACCTCTCCTCGATGCGGCTTACCTGCTCGTGACGGCGGATGAACTCGCGGGTCTGCCGGTCGGTGTCGTGCGACATCCGTTTACGGGCTACCTCCGATGCGAGGACATCGTGAGGTACGTCCATACTTACGGCGGTCTGTTTGATATAGAGCGACCTCATAATAGGGTCGGGAATAACCGCGACCGAGGCGACTATTTCGTTAATCAATCCCGCTTTTTTTATAGGGTCGTTACCCGCCCCTTCGAGCAGCACGCGGGTTTTGAACGTTATAAAATCCTCTTCGTTCGACCGGATATAATCTTTTAGCTCCGTGGCGGAATGGCTGCGGGCAAAAGAGTCCGGGTCCTGGTCGGACGGAAGGGGGACGATACGCACGTTCATGCCTTCATTCAGGATAAGGTCGATACCCCGCATCGAGGCCTTGATACCGGCACTGTCGCCGTCGAAGATTACCGTTATGTTCCGGGTAAACCGCGATATCAACCGTATCTGTTCCACCGTCAGGGCAGTACCGGACGAGGCCACCACATTCTCCACCCCGGCCTGATGCATGGATATAACGTCGGTGTACCCCTCTACCAGAATACAGCAATCGTCCTGCGTGATGGCTTTCTTGGCGAAAAAGAGGCCGTAAAGAACATTACTTTTATGGTATATCTCGCTTTCGGGCGAGTTTACATACTTGGCTACTTTCTTGTCGGTTCGGAGCGTCCTGCCCCCGAACGCTATCACTCGCCCGCTCACCGAGTGGACCGGGAAGATAACCCGGTCGTTGAACCGGTCGTAAAGCGTCCCGTTTTCCCTTTGACCGCACAACCCGGTCGATAACAGGAACGATTCCTTATAACCGGCCGCTTTGGCAGCGGTGGCGAACTTATCGCCCCGGGACGGGCAGTAACCGAGGCCGAATTTTGTAATTGTCTCGTCCGACAGTCCCCTTTGGCGGAAGTATCCCAATCCTACGCTCCGTCCTTCATCGCTCTCCCATAGGGTTTTGCGGAACCAATCGGCTGCGAACGAAGTGGCGACCATCATACTTTCCCGGTCGTCGTTGCGCTTCTCCTCTTCGGGGCTGAGTTCCCGTTCCTGTACTTCGATGCCGTATTTTCTGGCGACGTATTTCAGCGCTTCGGGGTAACTCATCCCCTCGTGCTCCATGACGAACGTGACCGCGTTGCCGGCTTTGCCGCATCCGAAACACTTGAATAGTCCTTTGGTGGGCGAGACCACGAACGAAGGAGTTTTCTCGTTATGGAAAGGGCAGCAGGCCTGATAATTTAACCCCTTCTTTCGCAGCGATATGAAGTCGCTGACCACCTCCACAATGTCGGCGGCCGAATAAATCCGGTCTACTGTCAAACGGTCGATCATAACAGGATGTAAAGATAGCAAGAAGTTGACTAAGCCCTATCCTCCGGAGTGCCATAAAATTGTTCCATTAGACGATACGCCGGGGTTAAGCCAGTGGCTAATATTGCAATAAAAATATTTAGTAGGTCACCGGATGCCGGAATTTAGGCCTAAGTGGTTAATTTTGGGGTCTGAGAGGGAGGAGGGCAATGAAGGTTACGGGAAATTGTCGTGTCGATGAAAGTAACCTCCGGTAAGCCGGTGAGGCAGTAGAGAAAATTGCGAAAAATCCCCAGACGCCGCAACCAGCTATACCGGAGGATATTTATTTCCTCCGAACGGCGTCATGATAGGATTTTTCGCAAAGGCAAAATTATAATAAAAAATACAATAAACATGAAAATCCTTTATCTTTTCTGGCTTCTTTTTTGCCGTTATTGATTCTCAATATTATATCCCCGGCTATTACCCCAATTATAATGCCGGATATAACCCGGCAATAATAGATAATCAGGTCCGATAAAATATTCAATTCGTTGGAGGTAAGCCCGGTTGTAGTGATTATCAGTCCGGGTGGCGCCGGTGTTCTTACAGTTTCAAGGCCGGATACCTTATCCTGGGAATTTGTATCCGGCCGCCCACTCTTTTTCCCGAAGCAATTTATAACTTTGCAGAATGGATTTTAAGCTGGTTTCAGATTACAGACCGACGGGCGACCAGCCCGAAGCCATTGCGGAACTCGTCTCCTCGATAAGGGGTCACAGCGGGCACAATACTCTGCTGGGTGTTACGGGTTCGGGTAAGACATTCACCGTCGCAAACGTAATCGAGGATCTCCGGCGTCCCACGCTCGTGCTCAGCCACAATAAAACCCTTGCGGCACAGTTATACGGCGAGTTCAAAGGCTTCTTTCCTGAAAACGCGGTGGAGTACTTCGTCTCCTATTACGACTATTACCAGCCCGAGGCTTACATTCCATCCAGCGACACCTATATTGAAAAGGACCTGTCGATAAACGAAGAGATCGAGCAGATGCGGCTTAAAACGACCTCTTCCCTGCTCTCTGGCCGCCGGGATATAATCGTAGTTTCCAGCGTCTCCTGCCTTTACGGCATAGGGAATCCGCAGGATTTCCATGCTACCTCGGTCAAGCTCGAGCAGGGGCAGGTGATAGGCCGTAAAAAAGTCCTGTATCAATTGGTGGAGGGTTTGTATACCCGTACCGAGAACGATTTGGAAAGGGGTACGTTCCGGTTAAACGGCGAGACCCTCGATATCCGTCTGGCCTACGGGGATATGTGCTACCGGGTAATGTTCTACGACGATGAAATCGAGGCTATCTATACTATCGATCCCGTAAACGGTAACCGCACGGGAGTCGTGGAGCGGGCAATCGTCTATCCGGCCAATATGTTCGTTACGACCAAGGAGAGGATAAATACAGCGATTGCGCAGATACAGAACGACCTCGGTAAACAAATCGACTTCTTCGAGAAATCAGGCCGAACGGCCGAAGCCCGCCGGATAAAGCAGAGGGTCGAATTCGACCTCGAAATGATAAAGGAACTGGGGTATTGCTCGGGGATAGAGAACTACTCGCGCTATTTCGACGGCCGCCCGCCGGGCACCCGGCCGTTCGGCCTGCTCGATTACTTCCCGGACGATTACCTGCTCGTTATCGACGAGAGTCACGTTACCATTCCGCAGATAAGGGCCATGTACGGCGGCGACCGCTCGCGAAAGGAGAACCTCGTGGAATACGGTTACAGGCTCCCGGCGGCAATCGATAACCGGCCGCTAAAATTCGACGAATTCGAGGCACTGATGGGCGATACTATATACGTAAGCGCCACACCCGCCGATTACGAACTCATACGCTCGGAAGGCGCCGTGGTGGAACAGCTTATCCGCCCGACCGGCCTCATCGACCCGCCCCTTCAGGTCCGTATTACCGACAACCAGATAGACGACCTTATGGAGGAGATTAACCGGCGGGTCAAAGTCGAGGAGAAGGTACTCGTCACGACCCTTACCAAACGGATGGCGGAGGAACTCTCGAAATATTTCGACCGGATCGGTATCCGCAACCGCTATATACATTCCGATATCGAGACCCTCGAAAGGGTGCAGATTCTCGACGACCTGCGCTCGGGCCTGTTCGACGTACTGATAGGGGTGAACCTTCTGCGTGAAGGCCTCGACCTCCCGGAGGTATCGCTCGTCGCTATCATGGATGCGGATAAAGAGGGATTCCTGCGCAGCGAACGCTCGCTTACACAGACCTCCGGCCGGGCTGCCCGGCATGCCAACGGTAACGTAATAATGTATGCGGAGAAGCGGACTGACTCGATGGCGATGGCCATTATGGAGAGTAACCGCCGCCGGGAGAAGCAGATAGCCTATAACATGAATCACAACATGATTCCCCGGGCCGCTCATAAAAGCACCCGTTCCGTACTCGGGGCCGAGAGAGCCGATTCCGCAAACGTTCTCTATCCGACCGGTGCACCTGTTTCGCTCGCAGCCGAGTTACAGGCGGGTTACAACGATATACATTCTGTGGAGACCGGCATAGCCAAAGCCCGTGAAATGATGGAGAAGGCGGCGAGGGAACTCGATTTTATGGAAGCCGCGAAATACCGCGATCTGATGTATGCCCTGCAGGAGAGGTTGGACGAAATGAGAAAGAAATGAGTTCGTTCTTCCACCTGCTTACCCGGTTAATTGACTTTTTTTACAAGCCGTTCCGCAAATTCATACCATTGCAGACGTTTCGGTACGGGGTCAGCGGCGGTCTTAACCTCGTGCTCGACACGGTTCTATATTTTATAGCATTCCATTTCATATTCCAAAAACAGTTAATCGACCTCGGGTTTGTGGTGGTTTCACCATATATCGCGGCCCTGTGCGTGGTTTTCCCGATTACGTTCTTCAACGGTTTCCTGCTCAACAGGTATGTGGCGTTCCGGAAGTCTCCTTTGAGGGGGCGGGTGCAACTGTTCCGCTACGGTTTGTCGGTCTCCGGGGCGCTGCTGATAAATTATGCCCTGATGAAATTGTTTGTCGAAACGTTCCACTTTTATCCCACCCCCTCCAAAGCCGTTATAAATATAATAGTTACGGTTTACAGCTACCTGATGCAGAAATATTTCACCTTCAGGGGGTGTGAGGAGGAATGAATATTCATGGTATTTCTGGCACAATTAACAACGAAGTATTGTTTGGTCCGTATTTATTACTATATTACCATCTGTTAATTGATGGGCTTATTTACCGTTTAGTTTCGTAGCATTTATTTGTGGCCCCCGATAATGCTGTCCGAAGTGCATGAAAGCATTTCGGTTAGTATTTATTTGGGTTATGCTGATGCTATGAACAACACCTTAGGTAATTTTTCGGGAATTATTATTTCTTTTTTCTTCAAGCTGGTACCATATATAGGCCGGAAATTTAACCGAAAGAACCGAGTCAATTCCTACGCTAAACAATCATTTTGCCGTTGGGGCTTCTTTATTAAAAGATTCGAAAAAGTAGATGCCGATACAGGGAAATCAGTGCGTCGAATATCGGTTATTTACGGTTTTTTCCGTACCAAAACGGAGAAAAGGAATAATTGATTACAGTTCCGTTTGCTTACCATAGCATGTTTTTCGGCAATTTCTTTTTATATTAAATATAGCAGACGGTCCGGGAAGACCGCCTGCTATATTTCGGCAAACCAGCCGTTGCCGAGGCCGGTTTTATTCTTATCTGGCTACCGTTGCGCAATAGGTGTCGTAGCGGGAGAGTACGTCGCTCACGAATGCCAACGTCTGTCCGCTGCCGTTGAACCGTCCGCATTTTACCGCGTCATCGGCAAGGTATTCCGGGTCGCCCTTCCTCCGGAGGAAGTAGGCCACATCGTTCCAGGAATCGGGGTTGCATCCGTAT
>JAJBVT010000045.1 GCA_020859685.1 Rikenellaceae bacterium | reverse complement strand
CTATAATTTTGAAATTCCCATAAGAAAATATTATCCGTCGAATCCCCGTTTTAAGCCGAAATGCCTGTTATTCATGCGAAAAAGTTGTGCCCGGGTATTGCAATGTCGATATTTTGCGTAACTTTGCACTCCGTTTTGCATTTTCGAAAGCGGTGAAACACACGGGAAAACAAACGTAATTAATTAAAATTTAAGGACAAAGTAATGCCAACTATTCAGCAGTTAGTACGTAAGGGGCGCGTTGCGATGCAGGACAAAAGTAAGGCTCCGGCCCTCGACGCATGCCCGCAGCGCAGGGGCGTATGTGTCCGTGTTTACACGACCACTCCCAAGAAGCCGAACTCGGCTATGCGTAAAGTGGCCAGGGTAAGGCTGACCAACGGCAAAGAGGTGAACGCTTACATACCGGGCGAAGGCCACAACCTTCAGGAGCACTCTATCGTGCTCGTAAGGGGCGGCCGTGTAAAGGACCTTCCGGGTGTACGTTACCACCTTGTGCGCGGTGCGCTCGACTCGGCAGGTGTGGACGGACGCCGTCAGCGCCGTTCGAAATACGGAGCCAAGAGGCCGAAAGCGGCGGCAAAAAAGTAAACAGTAGAATCCGACTGCGACAGGAATAACCACGGGGGCCCGTTTCGGGGTCCCGGAAAAAAGAAAAAAGAACAACAGCAGAAAATGAGAAAGTCAAAGCCTAAAAAGCGAATTCTACTTCCAGATCCGAAGTTCGGCGACGTGCAGGTAACGCGCTTCGTGAACAACCTTATGCTGGATGGTAAGAAGAGTATTGCCTACAACATCTTTTATGATGCACTCGACATTGTAGGCGAGAAGATGAAGGATGCAGAGAAGGCGCCTCTTGAAATTTGGAAACAGGCCCTCGAAAACATCACCCCTCAGGTGGAAGTGAAGTCCCGCCGTGTGGGTGGTGCCACATTCCAGGTCCCCACCGAGGTGAGGCCCGAGCGCAAAGTTTCGATTTCGATGAAAAACCTTGTCCTGTTTTCCCGTAAGCGTGCGGGGCGTTCGATGGCGGAGAAACTCGCCGGAGAGATCGTCGCCGCATACAACCAGGAAGGGGCTGCGTACAAACGTAAAGAGGAGATGCACCGTATGGCCGATGCCAACAAGGCATTCGCTCATTTCAGGGTATAATACGACAGGAAGAGAGACGATAAAATGGCAACGAGAGATCTTAAATATACGAGGAATATCGGCATCATGGCCCACATCGACGCCGGTAAGACCACCACTTCCGAACGTATCCTTTTTTACACCGGCAAGACCCACAAAATCGGTGAAGTACACGAAGGTGCGGCCACTATGGACTGGATGGTTCAGGAGCAGGAGAGGGGTATCACCATCACCTCGGCGGCTACCACCGCCTTCTGGAACTACCTTGGCAACACCTACCAGATAAACATTATCGACACCCCGGGCCACGTAGACTTTACGGTGGAGGTGGAGCGTTCGCTCCGCGTGCTGGACGGCGCCGTGGCTACGTTCTGCGCCGTAGGCGGTGTGGAGCCGCAGTCCGAAACCGTATGGAGGCAGGCCGACAAGTACAACGTCCCGAGAATCGGTTACGTCAACAAGATGGACCGGACGGGTGCCGATTTCCTCGCGGTCTGCGCGCAGGTCAAGGAGCGTCTGGGCGCCAACGCGCTGCCGGTGGTTCTTCCCATCGGCGCCGAGGACAAGTTCACCGGCCTGGTAGACCTTATATATAACAGGGCAATTATCTACCACGAGGACAAGAAGACCGAGCTGGTCAACTACACCTACGAGGAGATACCTGCCGATATGGCGGCCGAAGCCGCGGAGTGGCGGGGCAAGCTGATAGAGGAAGCGGCGTCGCTGGACGAGGGCCTGATGGAGAAATTCTTCGACGACCCGGACAGCATCACCCCCGACGAGCTTATCGCCGCGGTAAGGAAAGCGACCTGCGAAATGGTCATCGTTCCGATGCTGTGCGGTTCCTCGTTCAAAAATAAGGGCGTGCAGCTGCTGCTCGACTACGTGATGGCGTTCCTGCCCTCGCCGGTCGATATCGAGGCCATCGTGGGCACCGACCCCCGCAACGGCAATGAGGTGGTAAGGCACCCGGACGAGAAGGACCCGTTCTGCTCGCTGGCGTTCAAAATCGCCACCGACCCCTTCGTGGGAAGGCTGGCGTTTATCCGCGTCTACTCCGGTAAACTCGACGCCGGTAGTTACGTCCACAACACCCGCACCGACAAGAAGGAGCGTATCAGCCGCCTCTACCAGATGCACGCCAATAAGCAGAATCCCATCGAAGCGGTGGGCGCGGGCGACATCTGCGCGGCGGTAGGTTTCAAGGATATCCGCACGGGCGACACGCTCTGCGATGAGAAAAATCCGATTGTTCTCGAATCGATGACCTTCCCGGAAACGGTAATCGGCCTTGCGGTTGAACCCAAGACCCAGAAGGACCTCGACAAGCTCGGCATCGCGCTGGGCAAACTCGCCGAGGAGGACCCGACCTTTACGGTGAAGACCGACGAGGACAGCGGCCAGACCGTTATCAGCGGTATGGGCGAGCTTCACCTCGAGATTATCGTGGACCGTCTTCGCCGGGAATTCGGCGTGGAAATCAACCAGGGCGCCCCGCAGGTTAACTACAAGGAGGCCCTCAAAGGCTCGGTACAGCACCGCGAGGTGTTCAAGAAGCAGACCGGCGGTCGCGGTAAATTCGCGGATATCATATTCGAGCTCGGCCCGGCCGACGACAAGGAGTTCTCCGGGCTCCAGTTCGTGGACGAGGTCAAGGGCGGTAACATCCCGAAGGAGTATATCCCCTCGGTACAGAAAGGTTTCGAGGCGGCCATGTCCAACGGTGCCCTGGCCGGTTACTCTATCGACAGCATGAAGGTAAGGCTGCTGGACGGTTCGTTCCACCCGGTGGACTCCGACTCCCTGTCGTTCGAGGTAGCTGCAAGGAACGGTTTCCGTGCCGCGGCCCTCAAGGCTCACCCGGTAATTATGGAGCCTATCATGTCTGTGGAGGTGGTAACCCCCGAGGAGAACATGGGCGATATAATCGGCGACCTCAACAAACGCCGCGGGCAGATTTCGGGAATGGAGCAGAAAGGCAACGCCCGCGTGGTAAAGGCCAAGGTTCCCCTCTCGGAGATGTTCGGTTACGTGACCGTACTGCGTACGATATCGTCGGGCCGCGCGACCTCCTCGATGGAGTTCTCGCACTTCGACGAGGTGCCGCAGAACATCGCCAAGGACGTTATCGAGAAATCGAGCGGCAAACTCAAATCTGCCGAATAGAACACTCAGTGCTATTTATTGCCGGGACTCCGGGACGGTTGTAAAGGAGGTTGTACACCGGGAAAGTAACACACTTAACAGTACAAAGAAGTTACCGAAAAAAGATATGAGCCAGAAAATCAGGATTAAACTCAAATCGTTCGACCATAACCTGGTCGACAAATCGGCAGAAAAGATCGTGAAGACGGTCAAGAGCACGGGCGCCGTGGTAAGCGGTCCCATTCCGCTCCCGACCCACAAGAAGATCTTCACGGTCAACCGCTCGACCTTCGTGAACAAGAAGTCGAGGGAGCAGTTCCAGTTCTCCACGTTCAAGAGGATACTGGATATTTACAGCTCCACGCCCAAGACCATCGACGCGCTGATGAAGCTGGAGTTGCCGAGCGGGGTAGAGGTGGAGATCAAAGTCTGATTTTTCAGCAAGTAGTGTCCGCATAGCTGCGTTACAGCTCGGATTTTAAATGCTCACGTACCCCTTGTACGCTCCGCTTTAAAATTCCTCGCGCGCCTTGCTCTGCGAATCCCTCTTGCTGAAAACAAGTCGGCAAAGGGCCGAGCTCCACACCTGCGAATACCTCTTGCTGAAAATATCCGGAAAGATTACGGCGGCGTCCGTTACGCGCTGCCGGGATACGGTTCACCCCGGACAAAACCGGGTAACCCGGTATGGGCGCCCCGGAGGGGGCAGCAGCGGCCCGGGTAAGACCCGAACTAAAAACGAAAACACAACAAACACACGAAGCAACTTAGACAATTTTAAAATGTCAGGACTAATTGGAAAAAAAATCGGAATGACATCCGTTTTCGGTGCCGATGGTAAGAACATACCATGCACCGTTATCGAAGCCGGTCCCTGTGTAGTTACGCAAATCAAGACGCCCGAGAAAGACGGTTACTCGGCTCTTCAGATTGCCTATGACGAAAAAAGCGAAAAACACACCGGTAACAGTTTGTTGGGCCACTTCAAGAAAGCAGGCACCACTCCCAAACGTTTCGTAGCCGAAATCCGTGATTTCGAAGGAGATTACAACCTCGGTGACGTTATCACTCTGGACATTTTCCCCGACGACGAATGGGTCGATGTGACGGGAATATCGAAAGGTAAAGGATTCCAGGGCGTAGTGAAGCGCCACGGTTTCGGCGGCGTAGGCGGCCAGACCCACGGCCAGCACAACCGCCAGCGCAAACCGGGTTCGCTCGGAGCGTCGTCCTACCCTTCGCGCGTATTCAAGGGCAAGAGGCTTCCGGGCCACACCGGCAACGAGCGCGTCAAGGTCCTCAACCTGAAGATACTGAAAAAGATTCCGGAAAACAACCTTCTCCTCGTAAAGGGTTCCATTCCGGGAGCCAAAGGGTCGTACCTCATAATCGAAGACTAACGCCATGGAATTAACGATATACAACACACAAGGAGCGGAAACCGGCAAGAAGGTAACGCTCAGCGACGAGATTTTCGGTATCGAACCCAACGACCACGCAATCTACCTCGACGTAAAGCAGTACCTGGCCAACCAGAGGCAGGGTACCCACAAGTCGAAACAGCGTAACGAAGTGGCCGGTTCGACCCGCAAGCTCAAAAGGCAGAAAGGTACGGGCGGCGCCCGTGCGGGCAGCATCAAATCGCCCCTGTTCCCGGGCGGCGGACGCATCTTCGGTCCGGTCCCCCGCGATTACAGCTTCAAGCTGAACAAGAAACTCAAGAGGCTCGCCCGCAAGAGCGCCCTCTCGTATAAGGCCAAAAGCGAGCTTATCACCGTCATGGAGGACTTCACCTTCGAAGCGCCGAAGACCAAAGCCTTCATCGCCCTTACCGAGAACCTGAAACTGGGCGGCAAGAAGCTGCTGGTGGTAATGCCCGAGACCAACCACACGGTCAGCCTCTCGGCCCGCAACCTGGGAAATATCAAGGTCATTCCCGCTTCCAACGTCAACACCTACGACGTGATGAACGCAGGCGCCATACTGTTGTCGGAAGGTTCGGTAAATGTGATCAATGAAATGTTAGCGTAAAGAAGTGCAAGCAATGGAAATTTTAATTAAGCCGATATTAACCGAGAAAATGACGGCTCAGGGCGAAAAGCTGAACCGTTACGGTTTCATAGTAGATCCGAGAGCTAACAAGTTGCAGATCCGCACTGCCGTGGAGCAGATGTACAACGTCGTGGTGACCGACGTGAACACCATGAAGTACCTGGGCAAGGCAAAATCGCGCTATACGAAGGCGGGCCTGGTCCGCGGTCGCACCAACAACGTTAAGAAAGCGATCGTGACCCTCAAAGAGGGGGATACGATAGATTTTTACAGTAACATCTAATCCGAGAGTAAGATGGCAGTTAAGAAGTTCAAACCCATTACACCGGGTACAAGACATAAGATAGCGACCACGTTCGACGACGTTACGACGGACAAACCCGAAAAGTCGCTCCTCAGCCCGAAGAAGAGCTCGGGCGGCCGTAACAACAGCGGGCGGATGACGGTCCGTTACCGCGGGGGCGGCCACAAACAGATGTACCGTGAAATCGACTTCCGCCGCGCCAAGGACGGAATCGAGGCGACGGTGAAAACCATCGAGTACGACCCCAACCGCTCGGCGCGGATAGCCCTGGTCACCTATGCCGACGGCCAGAAGAGCTACATCCTCGCCCCGAACGGCCTGAAGGTGGGCCAGACGGTACAGAGCGGCGCAGGCGTAAGCCCCGAAGTGGGCAACACGCTGTTCCTGTCGGAGATTCCGCTCGGTACGGTGATACACGCGATAGAACTCTACCCCGGTCAGGGTGCCGCGATGGCACGCAGCGCCGGTACGTACGCTCAACTGCTTGCCCGCGAAGGCAAGTATGCTATTATTAAGCTCCCTTCGGGCGAGACCCGCATGGTGCTGGTTACCTGCCGCGCCACTATCGGCGTAGTGTCCAACCCGGACCACAGCCTGCAGCAGCACGGTAAGGCCGGACGCCGCCGCTGGCTGGGCCGCAGGCCGCACAACAGGGGTGTGACGATGAACCCGGTAGACCACCCGATGGGTGGCGGCGAAGGCCGTTCGTCGGGCGGGCACCCGCGTTCGCGCAAGGGCCTGCTGGCTAAAGGGTACAAGACCCGCAGCCCGAAGAAAGCGTCTTCTAAGTTCATCATTTCCAAGAAGAAAAAGTAAATTAAAAGAATAATAGCAAATGAGTCGTTCACTTAAGAAGGGGCCATATATAGAGCCGAAGCTCGAGGCCCGGGTAATTGCCCAGAAAGAGAGCGGAAAGAAGGCCGTCATTAAGACGTGGTCGCGTGCGAGCATGATTTCGCCGGACTTCGTAGGCCAGACCATCGCTGTCCACAACGGCAACAAGTTCATCCCCGTCTACGTCACCGAGAACATGGTGGGCCACAAGCTGGGGGAATTCTCACCGACCCGTCAATTCCGCGGTCATGCTGGTAACAAAAAAAGATAGTAGGAAATGGGTTCAAGAAAACATAACAGGGCCGAACTACTGAAGGCCGAGAAGAAGCAGAAAGCCATCGCCATCCTGCGTGACTGCCCCACTTCACCGCGCAAAATGCGCCTGGTTGCAGATATGATTCGCGGCGTGGAGATAAACAGGGCTTTGGGCCTGCTGCGTTACTCGAAGAAGGAAGCCAGCATCAGGCTGGAGACGCTCCTGCGTTCCGCCATCGCCAACTGGGAAGCCAAGAACGAAGGCCAGAGGCTGGAAGACACCCCGCTCTGCGTGAAGGAGATCTACGTGGACGGCGGCAGGATGCTCAAACGCATCCAGCCCGCACCGCAGGGCCGCGCGCACAGAATCCGCAAGCGTTCGAACCATGTGACGATTGTAGTGGACAAATTGGTAACCGAAGAAAAAGCATAAGCAGATGGGACAGAAAGTTAATCCGATAGCAAACCGTCTGGGTATCATCCGCGGTTGGGACTCCAACTGGTACGGCGGCAAGAACTTCGCCGACAGGATAGTAGAGGACGCTAAAATCCGCGAATACCTGAACGCCCGTCTGGCGAAAGCGAGCATTTCGAAAATCATTATCGAACGGACCCTGAAGCTGGTGACCGTAACTATCTCCACCGCCCGCCCGGGTATTATCATCGGCAAGGGGGGCCAGGAGGTGGACAAGCTCAAGGAAGAGCTGAAGAAACTCACCGGCAAGGAGATCCAGATAAACATTTTCGAGGTCAAAAGGCCGGAGCTCGACGCTGTAATCGTGGCGAACAACATCGCCCGCCAGCTCGAAGGCCGTATCTCCTACCGCCGTGCCGTTAAGACCACCATCGCATCCACGATGCGCATGGGCGCCGAAGGTATCAAAGTGCAGATATCGGGCCGCGTGGGCGGCGCCGAGATGGCCCGCAGCGAAACTTACAAGGAGGGCCGTATTCCGCTGCACACCTTCCGTGCGGACGTAGACTACCACCTTGCCGAAGCCCTCACCAAAGTGGGTATCCTCGGTATCAAGGTGTGGATCTGCACCGGCGAAGTATACGGCAAGCGCGACCTCTTCGAAATCTCGGGCCAGAGCGCCTCGGGCCAGGGTGGCCAAGGCGAAAGGCGCGACGACCGCCGCGGGAACGACCGCAGGGGCGGCGGCCGCGACAAACGCCGCCGCGGTAATAACAACAGGTAGGACTTTTTAAAGCGTTAAGGAGATGTTACAGCCAAAAAAGACCAAATACAGAAGGATGCAGAAAGGGCGCATGAAAGGGCTCTCCCAGAGGGGGAACCAGCTTGCGTTCGGCTCCTTCGGAATAAAAGCCCTCGAATCGCACTGGATTACCGGTCGCCAGATTGAGGCAGCGCGTCAGGCAATCACGCGTTACATGAAACGTGAAGGCCAGATATGGATAAGGATTTTCCCGGACAAGCCCATCACCAAGAAGCCCGCCGAAGTACGTATGGGTAAGGGTAAGGGTGCGCCGGAAGGGTTCGTGGCTCCGGTAACCCCGGGCCGTATCCTTATCGAAGCCGAAGGGGTACCTTTGGAAATAGCCAAGGAAGCCCTGAGGCTGGGTGCGCAGAAACTTCCTATCACCACGAAGTTCATCGTGCGCAGGGACTATACAGAAACTTCAATATAACAGGAAAAGATGAAAACTGCAGAAATCAGGGAGCTTACGGCAGCCGAGATCAAAGAGAGGATCGAGGCCGCCAAGGTGGAACTCAACCGCCTCAAACTCAACCACGCGGTTTCTCCTGTTGAGAACGCGAGCGTGATAAGGAATTCACGCAGGGAGATAGCCCGTATGCTTACGGTCCTGCGCCAAAAAGAAACCCTCAATTAATTACCGCCATGGAAAGAAATTTAAGGAAAGAAAGAATCGGGGTGGTCGTAAGCAACAAGATGGACAAAACCGTCACGGTTGCCGTAAAGAGGAAGGTAAAGCATCCGATATACGGTAAATTCGTGAACAAAACCACCAAATTCGTGGCGGCCGACGACGAGAACACCTGCAACCCGGGCGATACTATCCGCATAATGGAGACCCGCCCGCTGAGCAAAACCAAGCGTTGGAGATTAGTAGAAATCATTGAAAGAGCCAAATAGTCATGATACAACAGGAAAGTAGAATGGTCGTTGCCGACAACAGCGGCGCAAAAGAGGTCCTCTGCATCCGGGTACTCGGCGGTACGGGGAAACGCTACGCCAGTATCGGTGATAAGGTCGTGGTGACCGTGAAAAGCGCCACGCCCTCTGGCGACATAAAGAAAGGTACCGTTTCCAAGGCGGTAGTGGTGCGGACCAAGAAGGAGATAAGGCGCGCCAACGGGTCTTACATCCGCTTCGACGACAACGCGGTGGTGCTGCTCAACAATCAGGGCGAGATGAGGGGAACCCGTATCTTCGGCCCGGTTGCCAGGGAGCTGCGCGACCAGTATATGAAAATCATATCGCTCGCCCCCGAAGTGCTATAACAAATAAATCGTAGAAAAATGTCAGTTAAATTACACATCAAAAAAGGGGACAACGTCTACGTGTTAGCCGGCGACAGCAAAGGCCAGACCGGTAAGGTACTGCGGGTGATCACCAAAGACAACCGCGCTATCGTCGAAGGCGTAAACCTCGTATCGAAGCACTCCAAACCCAACGCGAAGAACCCTCAGGGGGGTATCGAAAAGAAGGAGGCGCCGATACATATCTCGAACCTCCAGCTTATCGACCCGAAGACCGGCAAAGGTACGCGTACGGGCCGCAAAGCGGGCGCAGACGGAAAATTAGTTCGTTACTCTAAAAAGACAGGGGAGGAGATCAAGTAATGGCAGCGTACGTACCTCAACTCAAGACAATGTACAGGGAGCAGATAATACCTGCCCTTACCAAGCAGTTCGGTTACAAGAGCATCATGCAGGTCCCGAAACTGGAGAAAATAGTTATCAACCAGGGTATGGGTCAGGCCGTGGCCGACAAGAAACTTATCGAGGTAGCCCAGCAGGAGCTCTCGATAATCGCCGGTCAGAAGGCCGTACAGACCCGCTCGCGCAAGGATATCTCCAACTTCAAACTCCGTAAAGGCATGCCTATCGGGGTGAGGGTGACACTTCGCGGCGACAAGATGTACGAATTCATGCAGCGGCTCGTGGCCGTGGCGTTGCCCCGTGTGCGGGACTTCCAGGGTATCAAGGAGAAGTTCGACGGCCACGGTAACTATACCATGGGTATCACCGAGCAGATTATCTTCCCGGAAATCGATATCGACAAGATAACCAAGATTTTCGGTATGGAGATAACGTTCGTGACCACCACCGAAAGCGACGAGGAGGCCTACGCGCTTCTTCAGGAGTTCGGCCTGCCGTTCAAGAACGCCAAAAAGAGGGGGGCCTAAGCGCCAGCCCGGTGCCGGGGACGAGCAGGGAAGGAGCCGAGGCGGAAGCCCATATGTCGCAACCGGACGAACTAAAACGTAATTAAAAAAGCAAAAAAGCAATATGGCAAAGGAATCAATGAAAGCACGCGAGGTGAAACGCCTCAAACTCGTGCAAAGGTATGCCCAAAAACGTGCCGCATTGAAAGCCGACGGCGACCAGGCGGGTCTGTCGAAGTTGCCCCGCAACTCGAACCCCATCCGCCTGCACAACAGGTGCAAGATAACAGGTCGCCCGAAAGGCTACATGCGCATGTTCGGGCTAAGCCGTATCCAGTTCCGCGAAATGGCCTCCAAAGGCCTTATCCCGGGAGTGAAGAAAGCAAGCTGGTAATTCTGTTATAACCTTCTGCGGAAAAGAATATTTCTTCTTCTTTCTTGAAAGAACCGACGCCAAACCGAGGGCTATTGAGTTTACTCAAATAGCCGAGGTGCGAAGGAGGAAATCCAAGATAAAGAAGCAAAGAACTTTTTGGGAAACTTCGTTTCCTGCTACTTTGATCGGTTCTAAATATGAGGCTGGGCAAACTTTGTTTGCTGAGCCTCATATTTAGAACCGATAAGAAATCATGAGATACGTAGTATCTCTGAAAGTTCTGATTACTCCGTTTGGTGTCGTCACTCGGCAAAGGAAACAAGTTCCCTTTGTACTCGTTCCTAACCAAATTCTGGTTCTCTTTTTCAAAAGAGAACGAAAATCCTCATCCCGCAGAAGGCTATAACAGAATTACCGGATTGTTTTACCGCGGCCGAAGTAGCTGGTTTTTAGAAAAAAAGTGTATCTTTGGCCCGCATTACGCGGGAAATTTACTCTTTACGCCTTTTTTCGGCGGCGGTCCACGGCCGTCGAGAGGCTTGGGAAAGGGATTTTCACGATGCAAAAATTGACGCGTGCCGAGAGGGTGTGTCACGTTTTGTTGTCCGCATAACCCGTTGGCGGTCAGGGGATTGTTCCTTTGGCGGTTTAGGGTAGAGGACGGCAAACCGGGGACGGGACCGGACGGTGCGCGGAAAAACCGACACAATAACTTTTTTAACCGAGTCTAACCACTCGTTTTGATTTTTAACTTTTAATCTACCGAAAATGACAGATCCAATTGCGGATTTTCTAACAAGGATTAGAAACGCGGTGAAAGCCAACCACAAAGTGGTTGAAGCTCCCGGCTCAAAAATCAAACAGGAAATGACCAAAATCCTGTACGATCAGGGCTACATTCTCGCCTACAAGTTCGAGAACAATGAGAAAGGGCATCCGACCATCAAGATCGCCCTCAAGTACCATCCCGAATCGAAGACCAACGCCATCAAAGGTCTTACGCGCATCAGCCGTCCCGGCCTTCGCCGGTACGTGGGTGCCAAGGAGATGCCGCGGGTTCAGAACGGGCTCGGTATCGCCATCGTATCGACTTCCAAGGGCATTATGACGGACAAAAAAGCGCGCCAGGAGAATGTAGGCGGGGAAGTTTTGTGTTACGTTTACTAATTTAAACTTATTTAATAATGTCAAGGATTGGAAAATTACCTGTAAACCTGCCGTCAGGCGTGAGCGTGGAAATCGCTCCCGACAACACGGTTACGGTTAAAGGGCCGCTTGGCACGCTGAGCCAGAAAGTAGACTCTGACATCACCGTGAAAGTGGAAGAAGGGGTTCTCACCGTAGAACGCCCCACAAACCAACCCCGCCACCGTTCGATGCACGGGCTGTACCGCTCGCTGATAAACAATATGGTGGTAGGTGTATCTACCGGCTACGAAACCAAACAGGAACTGGTCGGCGTAGGATTTAAAGCCGAAGTCGAAGGACAGCTGCTGAAGCTCTCCCTCGGTTACTCGCATGACATTTACGTGATGCTCCCGCCGGAAGTGAAGGCGGAGGCGCAGCAGGAGAAGAAGGGGAACCCCATCGTCACCCTGCGCAGCATCGACAAACAACTTATCGGACAGGTGGCGGCCAAGATACGCTCGCTGCGCAAACCGGAGCCTTACAAGGGTAAGGGTATCAGGTTCGTGGGCGAACAGCTCCGCCGGAAGGCCGGTAAATCAGCAAACGCTAAATAGTAAAACGTAAAGTTATGTCACTGAGTAAATTGGAAAGAAGGGCGCGAATCAAAATGCGCATCCGCAAGATAGTGAGCGGAACCGCCGAAAAGCCCCGTATGTCTGTTTACAGGAGCAACAAGCAGATATACGTACAGTTCATCGACGATAACAGCGGAGTAACGTTGGCGTCAGTATCGTCTCTGGACAAGGAGCTCTCGGGTAAGACCGCCGGTATGAACAAAACGCAGGTGGCTGCCGCCGTAGGCAAGCTGGCAGCAGAGCGCGCTTTGGCCAAGGGTATTTCGGAGGTCGCTTTCGACCGAAACGGCTACCTCTACCACGGAAGGGTAAAACAATTAGCGGACTCCGCACGCGAAGGCGGGCTTAAATTCTAACGCAAGGCTATGTCAAATACAAACATAAAAAAGGTAAGGACGAGCGACCTGGAGCTTAAAGACAGGCTCGTTAGTATCCAGCGTGTTACAAAGGTAACCAAAGGGGGTCGTACCTTCAGCTTTTCGGCCATCGTGGTGGTCGGTAACGAGAACGGTATCGTGGGCTACGGCCTGGGTAAGGCCGGGGAAGTTACCTCGGCGATAGCCAAAGGCGTGGAGGATGCCAAGAAGAACCTCGTAAAGATACCGATACTCAACGGTACCATTCCGCACAAACAGGAGGCCCGTTACAGCGGTTCCCACGTGATGATCCGTCTGGCAGCCCCGGGTACGGGAATTATCGCCGGGGGTGCCATGCGTGCCGTACTGGAGAGCGTGGGTATCAAGAACGTGCTCGCCAAGAGCAAGGGTTCGTCGAACCCCCACAACCTTGTAAAGGCGACGGTAGCCGCACTGCTCGAGCTGCGCGACGCACGGAGCGTATCGCAGGTCAGGGGTGTGTCGCTCGACAAAGTGTTTAACGGTTAACAGCGACCAGTTATGGCAAGATTGAAGATAACACAGGTAAAGAGCCGTATCGGCGCTACCAAATTACAGAAGAGCAACCTCGACGCGCTCGGGCTTCGCAAGATGAACAGGACGGTGGAACACAGCGACAGCAAAATCATACTCGGTATGCTGGAGAAGGTGAAGCACCTCGTTGTAATCGAGCGGGTGGAAGACAAAGCCGCCAAAGCGCCGAAGGCCGCCAAGGCCGATGCCGCCCCTGCCGCCCCGAAGGCGGAAGCAGCAGAGGTGAAAGAGGCCAAAGCGGAGAAGGCTCCCAAGGCAGAAAAGGCCGAGAAAGCACCCAAGGCCGAGAAGGCCCCGGCAGCCAAGACGGCAAAACCCAAAGCCGAGAAGGCCGGAGCCGATGCCGACGAGCCCAAAGCAAAGAAAAGTGTAAAACCGGAAACAAGCACAGAAGATGAATCTAAATAGCTTAAAACCCGCCAAGGGGTCAACCCACAGCGAGAAAAGGATCGGTCGCGGACAGGGTTCGGGACGCGGTGGAACCTCGACGCGCGGCCACAAAGGCGCCCAGTCGCGTTCGGGTTACTCGCAGAAGCTCGGTTTCGAAGGGGGTCAGATGCCGTTGCAGAGGCGCCTGCCGAAGTTCGGTTTCAAGAATCACAAGCGTGTAGAGTTCAAGGCTATCAACCTCTCGGTGCTCGAGGAGTTGGCGACCAAGAAATCGCTCACGGTGATTAACCCGGAAACCCTGGTACAGGCAGGTGTGGTTTCGAAGAACGACCGCATCAAAATTCTGGGTAACGGCACGCTCACAAAGACCGTCGAAGTGACCGCCCACGCCTTCTCGAAGAGCGCGGTAGCGGCCATCGAGGCTCAGCAGGGTAAAGCCGTAAAACTCTAAAAAAACCCAACCCAAGCTTATGAAAAGGCTTATCGAAACCATTAAGAATATTTTCAGGATAGAGGAGCTGCGTAACAGGATACTGTACACGCTGGGTCTTCTTCTTGTTTTCCGGTTCGGTAGTTTTGTGGTAATCCCGGGGATTAACCCCACCGCCCTGAGTGCGCTTCAGGACCAGGTCGGCGGGAACGGTCTCCTCGGGCTGATAGACATTTTCTCCGGGGGTGCGTTTTCGAACGCCTCTATTTTCGCCCTCGGGGTGATGCCCTACATCTCCGCGTCCATCGTTATCCAGCTGCTGGGTATCGTGGTCCCCTACTTCCAGAAACTCCAGAAGGAGGGTGAGAGCGGACGCCGCAAAATCAACCAGCTGACCCGGTACCTGACCATCGGGGTCCTCCTGATACAGGGTCCGGCATATCTGGCGAACCTCTATGCACAGTTGCCCGACGCCGCGTTCGTGCTCGGCCGGGGCAGTATACTGTTCACGATTGTAGCGACGGTGGTGATGATCGCCGGCACGATGTTCGTGATGTGGCTCGGGGAGAAGATTACCGACAAGGGTATAGGCAACGGTATCTCGCTGCTTATCATGGTCGGTATCGTAGCCCGTCTGCCCCACGCGCTTCTGGCCGAAATCAACACCCGTTTCACGGAAGCCACCGGGGGTCTGGTGATGCTCGTCGTGGAGCTGGTTATCTGGTTTCTCGTATTTATGGCCACTATCGCACTGGTGCAGGCCGTACGCCGCATCCCGGTGCAGTACGCCAAGAGAATCGTTGGTAACAAGCAGTACGGCGGCGCCCGCCAGTACATCCCTCTGAAGATCAACGCCGCAAACGTAATGCCTATCATCTTCGCGCAGGCGCTTATGTTTATCCCGGCGTTCTTCACCCGGTTCGAATCGACAAGGGGCTTCGGTGCCGCCTTCGCCGACTACACCGGCTTCTGGTACAATCTTACATTCGCACTGTTGGTTATCGCATTTACCTACTTCTACACCGCGGTAACCGTGAACCCCAACATGATGGCCGACGATATGAAACGTAACGGCGGCTTTATACCGGGCGTCAAACCCGGCAAAAAGACCGTCGACTACATCGACACCATCATGACGAGGATTACCCTCCCCGGCTCGATCTTCCTCGCAATCGTGGCAATACTGCCCGCATTCGCGACGAGGCTCGGAATCAACAACCAGTTCGCCCTGTTCTTCGGGGGGACCTCGCTGCTGATTCTCGTGGGGGTTGTTCTCGACACCCTCAAGCAGATCGAAAGTTACCTGCTGCTCCGCCACTACGACGGCCTGATGAAGACAGGGCGTATCAAGGGCCGGGCCGGGGCATAACGTTCGGAAGAGTTACAAAGAGTTCTTAACCAAGGCGCCCGGCGAGGGTTGCACGGGTAAAGAAGGTTTGCAGGGGGCGAGAGAGGCGAGAGAGAGACCGTCTCGAGGGACTGTCTCGAGGGACGAGTGGGATGTGATAGGAGCGAGAGAGATCGTCTCGAGGGACTGTCGTAAGGGACGAGTGGGATGTGAGAGGAGCGAGAGAGACCGTCTCGAGGGACGAGTGGCCCGAGTGGGATGTGAGAGGAGAGTGAGAGACCGTCTCGAGGGACCAGTGGCCCGAGTGGGATGTGAGAGGAGCCATAGGAGCCAGAGACTGAGAGTGAGAGACCGAGAGTGAGAGACCGAGAGGAGCCAGAGAGGGGTGCTTGTGCGGAGGTTGCGCCACCGGTAAAGGGGCGGGTGACGCCCGGATACCGAAAGACGTGCCGACCGGCAGGTAACCCGGAGGGGAACGGCGAAGATGGTTCCGTTCGGCCCGGAGGAAACGAAGTTTCCCGAACACTCCTCAAGGAAGTCTCCACAGGCACTCCGCACGGAAGTTTCCCGGGCACTCCGCAAGGAAGTTTCCACGGACACTCCGCAAGGAAGTCTCCACGGGAAAAGGTTCCGAAAGAATCCGGAACCGCTGCAAGACAATAAAATACCCGCCCGCAACATTTTAAAGGGCATTTGGAATGATGATACAACGGAAGACGAAGGAAGAGATAGAGCTGCTCCGCGAGAACAACCGACTCGTATCGCTGACTCTGGCCGAATTGGGGAAACATATACGGCCCGGTGTCACCACGAAGAGTCTCGACGCAATCGCGGAAGAGTTCATCCGGTCGCATGGAGCGGTTCCGGGCTTCCTCGGGTACAACGGGTTTCCGGCTTCACTGTGTATTTCGGTGAACGAGCAGGTTGTGCACGGGATTCCTTCGGATTACGTCCTTCAGAAAGGCGACATTATTTCGGTCGACTGCGGCACATTTATGAAGGGGTTTTATGGCGATTCGGCCTATACGTTCGCAGTGGGGGAAGTCTCCGCGGATGTAAGGCGGCTAATGGAAATCACCAAGGAAGCTCTTTATAAAGGAGTCGAGCAGGTAAAGGCAGGTAACCGTATAGGCGATATATCTGCCGCCGTGCAAAGCATGGCCGAGATGAACGGTTTTTCGGTAGTGAGGGAACTTGTGGGCCACGGCCTCGGCAGGAAGATGCACGAGGCGCCCGAAGTTCCGAACTACGGAGTCAAAGGCCGCGGACCCGTGCTCAAAGAGGGCATGGTTATCTGCATAGAGCCGATGATAAACATGGGAACCAAGCATGTCGTGTTCGAAAGGGACGGATGGACGGTACGCACACGCGACCGCAAGCCTTCGGCCCACTACGAGTTCGCAGTGGCCGTTACGAAGGAGGGCGCTGACGTGCTTACCGACTTCGGTGTCATCGAAAACGAAATTAACAACAGCTAAGACTCTATGGCAAAACAGACTGCTATCGAAAAAGACGGTACGATTATCGAGGCCCTGTCGAACGCGATGTTCCGCGTCGAACTGGACAACGGCCACGTAATCACCGCCCACATCTCCGGCAAGATGAGGATGCACTACATCAAAATCCTGCCCGGCGATAAGGTAAAAGTTGAAATGTCCCCGTACGACCTCTCGAAGGGGCGGATATCCTTCCGCTACAAGTAGGGCCGCAGGCCGGGACAAGGGTACTGACCGCGGCGCGGGGTGAAAACCGGCGGGCGGAAAGGAATCAAAAAAAGACGCAAAGATGAAAGTAAAAGCATCGATTAAGAAGAGAAGCGAGGATTGCAAAATCGTAAAGCGCAAAGGTAAGCTGTACGTAATCTGCAAGAAGAATCCTAAATTCAAAATGCGCCAGGGTTGATTATTTCGCGCTGCGAATAATTGCCTCCGGAGACGCGGAAGGGCCGCAACAGGCCGCGGAAGCGAATCGGGCGATAGGAAGCGGTCGGGGAGATGTCCCGGGAGCTGCTTCGAAAATTAAACCACACAGTAAAAAAGTTTTATGGCACGTATAGTAGGTGTAGATTTACCTAAGAACAAAAGGGGCGAAATTGGCCTCACCTATATTTACGGTATAGGTCGCAGCACGTCGCGCATGATCCTCGGGATGGCCGGAGTGGATGTGAACACGAAAGTACAGGACTGGACCGACGACCAGGTGGCCGCCATCCGCGGAGCCATTGCGGACAGCGGTATCAAGATGGAAGGCGAGGCGCGTTCGGTCGTGCAGCTCAACATCAAACGCCTTATGGACATCGGCTGCTACCGTGGTATCCGCCACCGTATCGGCCTTCCGGTAAGGGGACAGAGCACCAAGAACAACGCGCGTACCCGCAAAGGGAGGAAGAAGACAGTCGCCAACAAGAAGAAAGCAACTAAGTAATAGGACAGAGTTATGGCTAAAAAATCAGGAACAGTTAAAAAGAAGGTCGTTAAAGTGGAAGCCCTCGGCGCCGCTTACGTACACTCGACTTTCAACAACGTTATTATCACCCTTACCAACGGTAACGGCGATGTGATAAGCTGGAGCTCTGCGGGTAAGATGGGTTTCAGGGGTTCCAAGAAGAACACCCCCTATGCCGCCCAGACTGCCGCTACGGACTGTGCGAAAGTTGCTTACGACATGGGCCTTCGCAAGGTCAAGGTATATGTTAAAGGTCCGGGTTCGGGCCGCGAATCGGCCATCAGGACCATCCACGGCGCCGGTATCGAAGTGATCGAGATAGTGGACGTTACTCCGCTGCCCCACAACGGCTGCCGCCCGCCCAACCGCAGGAGGGTATAATCCGGGGCTCCGGATAGACGGCTTTTAACAGGTACACATTCAGGGCCGGGGTACCGGACAGCAGTGGAGAGGGTCTGCACGACATGTGGCCACTTCTCCGACCGACAGGAACCCGGACCGCAATAAGTAAAAAACAAAACAATGGCAAGATATATAGGACCAAAAACGAAGATTGCCCGCAAGTTCGGCGAGGCCATATTCGGCGCGGATAAAGTTCTCGAGAAGAAGAATTATCCTCCCGGGCAGCACGGTGTTGCGCGCAAACGCAAAAAGGTATCGGAATACGATATTCAGCTCAGCGAGAAACAGAAGGCTAAATACACCTACGGTATCCTGGAGAAACAGTTCCACAGGACCTTCGACGAGGCCGCACGTATGGGCGGTATCACGGGCGAAAACCTGCTGAAACTCCTCGAGTGCCGTCTGGACAACGTGGTTTACCGTCTGGGCATCGCCCCCACCCGCGCCGGAGCGCGCCAGCTGGTATCGCACCGTCACATCACGGTGAACGGCCAGGTGGTGAACATCCCCTCGTACAGCCTCAAACCGGGCGACGTGGTATCGGTTCGCGAGAAATCGAAGAGCCTCGAAGTAATACAGGACTCACTCACCGGCGGACGAAAGCGTTACGCATGGCTGGAATGGGACAACTCTTCCATGACGGGCAAGTTTCTCAACCGCCCCGAGAGGGAAGATATCCCGGAGAACATCAGGGAACAGCTGATCGTCGAACTCTACTCTAAATAGGCCCTGACGACAAGGCCTGTTGCCGGCAGGAGCGGGAGACAAGAGCGCCGTATCGTCGCACCCGGAGATTATCCGGTTCCTATGGAACGGTTTGCGGACGCAACCCCGCTTACGGCGGCCAGCTAACAACAAATTCACCTGTGTTCACACAGAAAGTAATGAAAAGCAAAATATATTATGGCAATATTAGCATTCCAGAAACCTGAAAAGGTCATTATGCTCGAATCGACTTCGACGTTCGGTAAATTCGAATTCCGTCCGTTGGAACCCGGTTTCGGCATGACAGTCGGCAATGCCCTCCGCCGTATCCTGTTGTCCTCGCTGGAGGGTTACGCGATTACGACGGTCAAGGTATCCGGCGTAGACCATGAGTTTGCCGCTATTCCCGGAGTGATGGAGGGGATGATAGACATTATCCTCAACCTGAAACAGGTGCGCTTTATCCGCACGGTGGACAATACCAAGAGCGAAAAGGTGACCGTGAACGTTGCCGGACAGACCGAGCTAACGGCCGGTTACATATCCAATTTCCTGGCCGGTTTCAAGGTGCTCAACCCCGATCTGGTGATATGCCGCCTCACCCCCGAGACCAAGCTCCAGATAGAGCTTACTATCGGTAAAGGGCGCGGCTACGTTCCCGCCGAGGAGAACCAGCCGGAGGAGGCCGAGTTCGGGCTGCTCCCCATCGACTCTATCCACACCCCTATCAAGAACGTGAAATACTCGATAGACAACTACCGTGTGGAACAGAGGACCGACTACGAAAAGCTCAACCTCGAAATCACCACCGACGGTTCGATCCACCCGAAAGACGCGCTCAAAGAGGCCGCGAAGATACTTATCCAGCACTTCATGCTCTTTTCGGACGAGAAGATAACCCTCAATATGGAAGAGAGCAACACGGCCGAGGAGTTCGACGAAGACGTGCTCCACATGCGCCAGCTCCTGAAGACCAAACTCTCGGACCAGGACCTCTCGGTGAGGGCGCTCAACTGCCTCAAGGCGGCCGAGGTGAACACAATCGGCGACCTGGTGCATTTCAACCGGAACGACCTTCTGAAATTCCGCAACTTCGGTAAAAAATCGCTTACGGAACTGGACGACCTCCTGGCTTCCCTGAACCTCTCTTTCGGGATGGACGTCATACCGTACAAACTTGACAAGGACTAAAGCATGAGACACAATAAGAATTTCAATCACCTCGGCAGGCAGAGCGCCCACCGCAAAGCCATGCTGGCGAATATGGCCACATCACTTATCGTACACAAGAGGATAAGCACCACGGTGGCCAAGGCAAAGGCTCTGAAAAGGTATGTCGAGCCGGTTATCACCCGCTCGAAGGACGATTCGACCCATTCGCGCCGCGTGGCGTTCAGCTACCTGCGCGACAAGCACGCGGTGACGGAGTTGTTCCGCATCGTGGGTCCCGCTATCGGCGACCGTCCGGGCGGTTACACCCGTATCCTTAAAACCGGCTTCCGCCTCGGTGACGCCGCGGATATGTGTATAATCGAGCTTGTGGACTTCAACGAAACCTACAAGAAAGAGGAATCGACCGGCAAAGGCCGCACCCGCCGCAGGCGCGGAGGCAGCGGTTCGAAAAAATCGGAAGCCACCGCCAAACCGCAGGCCGAAGCGGCTCCGGCAGTTGAGGCCGTGACTACCGAGACTCCTCAGGTAGAGGAACCGGTTCTCGAAATAGCGGAGGATTCAGTAACCTCGCAAGGCGACGCTCTGGTAGCAGCGGCCGATGAAAATGCCGCGGAAGATGTCCCGGCCGAGGATGCTCCGGCCGAAGAACCGGAAGCCGAACCGGAAGCCGAACCGGAAGCCGAACCGGAAGCCGAAGAACCGAAAGAAGAGTAATATTCTGGTTATATACCTAAAAGAGGAGCGGCGACCCGGG
>JAJBVT010000084.1 GCA_020859685.1 Rikenellaceae bacterium | reverse complement strand
CCGCAGGATATAGACCGCGGATTCGACCTGCCCTACACCCGGCTGCCCCATCCGCGCTACGACGGCAAAGGCGATATCCCGGCCTACGAGATGATAAAACATTCGGTGAATATCCACCGCGGGTGCTTCGGGGGATGTAGTTTCTGCACCATCTCGGCCCACCAGGGTAAGTTCGTAAGCAGCCGTTCCGAGCACTCTATTCTCGAGGAGGTGCGAAAAGTGGCGGCCATGCCGGGGTTCAAAGGTTACCTGTCGGACGTGGGCGGCCCCTCGGCCAATATGTACGGAATGCGGGGCCGGGATGAGACGGTCTGCGCCCGGTGCCGGAGGCCGTCGTGCCTCCATCCCGTCCTCTGCCGCAACCTCGACAATTCGCACGCCCCGCTGCTGGACCTTTACTCCAGAATAAGGCAGGTAGGCGGCATCAAAAAGGCATTCGTAGGCAGCGGCATCCGTTACGACCTGTTCGACGAGCGGTATGGCGGCCGTTACCTGCGTGAGGTGGTGGTCAACCACACCTCGGGCAGGCTCAAGGTGGCCCCGGAGCATACCGAGGACCGGGTGCTGGCACTGATGCGAAAACCGCCGTTCAGGCAGTTCGAAGAGTTGACCGCCCGGTTCCGCAAAATATGCGATGACGAGGGTTTGAAATACCGCCTTATACCCTACTTTATTTCGAGCCACCCG
The DNA here is from genome assembly GCA_020859685.1 of Rikenellaceae bacterium. GTDB lineage: Bacteria > Bacteroidota > Bacteroidia > Bacteroidales > Rikenellaceae > WRDF01. Next base: position 2,881 of record JAJBVT010000084.1, on the reverse strand, counting down.
GGATGCACGGAAGATGATATGCGCGCCCTGTCGGAGAAGACCCACAGGCTCGACTTCCAGCTCGAACAGGTACAGGACCTCACCCCCACCCCGATGACCCTCAGTTCCGTGATGTTTCACACCGGAATAGACCCATATACCGGTAAAAGACTGTTCGTAGCCCGCGACCAGGACGAGAAGCGGAAGCAGAAGAGCTATTTTTTCAGCGCACCAAACGGTCCCGCGACAACCTCCGGACAGCCCTTGAAAAGGACCAGAGCGGCCGCCCCGCGAGACCGGGTCAATGCACGCCAAGGGCGACCGGGACCCCGCCGCGACGGCTCCGGCCTACCGTCCGGTCCCACGAAACCCGGCAAGCGGAAATAATTTAATAACGGATAGCCCCCAAAATCTATCTTTCCCAACCGGGCGGTATGCGACGGTCGAAGATTAATCGAAGAATGCCCGTTTGTCCGAACTTTGGAATGTAACCGGAAATATTCGACATGACCCGGAAAAATAACGGTCCGACAGGATTTTTCCTGCCGGACCGTTACAAGCCCTATACCGATGTATACGCTCTAATGTGCATCCCCGAGCACTTCGGTAAAGAAGTCGTTCCCCTTGTCGTCCACGATTATGAACGCCGGAAAGTTCTCCACATATATCTTTCGCACGGCCTCCATCCCGAGTTCGGGGAAGTCGATTACCTCCACGCTCTTGATACTTTCCTTGGCGAGCACCGCCGCCGGGCCGCCGATAGAACCGAGATAGAACCCTCCGTACTGTTTGCACGCGTCCGTAACCTGCCGGGTCCGGTTGCCTTTTGCGACCATCACCAGCGAACCTCCGGCCGCCTGGAACTGCGCCACATACGAGTCCATACGCCCTGCCGTGGTCGGGCCGAAACTTCCCGAGGGCATCCCATCCGGGGTTTTGGCCGGACCGGCATAGTACACCGGGTGGTTCTTCATATATTCGGGCATCGGCCGGCCGCTATCCAGCAGCTCCTTGATTTTCGCGTGGGCGATATCGCGGGCCACAACGAGCGTACCTTTTATATTCAGACGCGTCTTTATCGGGTACCGGGAGAGGGTCTCCCTCACCTTGTCCATACCTTCGTCGAGGTCGATATCCACGGCCGGGGTCATTGCGGGCGGCTGCGCGGGCAGGAACCGCGCAGGGTTCTTCTCCAGTTGTTCGAGGAAGATACCGTCCTGCGTTATTTTTGCCTTTATATTACGGTCGGCACTGCAACTCACGCCCATGCCCACCGGGCAGGAGGCGGCATGACGGGGCATACGGATAACCCGCACGTCGTGAACAAGATACTTGCCGCCGAACTGGGCACCGATACCGCTCTCTTCACAAATCCGCTTCACGCGCTCCTCCCACTCCAGGTCGCGGAACGCCCGGCCGCCCTCGTTGCCGCAGGTGGGCAGGTGGTCGAGATACCCGGCCGATGCCTTCTTCACCGCGGCGAGGTTAGCCTCTGCCGACGTACCGCCGATAACTATCGCCAGATGATACGGCGGGCAGGCCGACGTGCCCAGGTCCTTTATGTGCTGCCGGATAAACTCCGTGAGCGACTTCTCGTTGAGCAGGGCTTTTGTCTGTTGGTAGAGAAAAGTCTTGTTCCCCGAGCCGCCGCCCTTGGTTACGAAGAGGAATTTATATTCCATCCCCGTGGTGGCGTACAGGTCTATCTGTGCCGGGAGGTTGGTGCCGCTGTTCTTCTCGTCGAACATCGTGAAAGGCACCACCTGCGAGTAGCGCAGGTTGCGGTCTTTATAGGTCTCGTAAACCCCTTTCGAAATGTATTCCGCATCGTCGACACCGGTATAAACGTCCTCGCCCTTCTTGCCTATGGCGATTGCCGTACCGGTGTCCTGACAGGTGGGGAGGGCGCCCTCGGCCGAAACGACCTGGTTTATAAGCAGGGTGTAGGCAACGAATTTATCGTTGTCCGAGGCTTCGGGGTCGTTCAGTATATCGGCCACCTTCCGGAGGTGCGACGCCCGAAGGTAGAAAGAGACGTCGGCAAACGCCTCACGGGCAAGCAGTTCCAGCCCGGCCGGGTCTATTTTTAGTATCCTGCGTCCGTCGCATTCCACGACCTTCACGTAGTCCCTGGTAAGGAGCCTGTACTCCGTATCGTCCCCACACAGGGGGAACGGCTCCTGATAGATAAATTCCGCCATAATATCTCTTGTTATGAATTTCGGGTTAAAAGTCACGCAAATATAGTAATTTCCCGATATTGTTATCGGGATAACAACTCAATAATTATTACTCTTCTGATTCCAAATTTGTTAAAGTCTATTACCTTGCAATAAATTGTAAATTATGAGAATCGTTTTATCAGCCATACTGATTTTTCATTCGATACAAACAGTCCAAGCAACGGTACAAATGCCGGAGAAATTGGTATTGCGAGGTATAGAATACAGCCTGTATTCTTACCCGATGAGAAAGTTTTTTGACGAACATCCCGGTGTTCTACCGCAATATACATATTTACCAACGTCATTAGGGCGGGGATATGTTGCCACTTATGAAATTATAGATGATGCATTATTTGTAATCGATATAGAAGTGATGACAGAAAAAATAGTACTTCGATCGGTGATGAATTATATATTTCCTGATTCTACGAAGCCAATTTTTGTATCATGGTATAGCGGTTTATTGATTGTTCCTCATGGAGAACGTGATACGAATTTCTTTAGGGATGTCCGGTATAGCGATTATATTATATTCAAAGTAAAGGAAGGAAAAATAGTAAGCGAAAAGAATCTAAATCGTAAACAATATGAAAGGTTGAATAAAAAAATAATTCGCAAGATAAGAAGAAATTGGAGGAGAAATCCTTTATAATACAATACAACTGCTCCTTTCATTA
>JAJBVT010000089.1:4099-21481 GCA_020859685.1 Rikenellaceae bacterium | reverse complement strand
AATATACCACTGGGGCGTTAGATTTTAGTTTACACTAAGGATAAGTAAGTGTCTTAGCAGACGTGCGGCCAACGGGGGAAGGTGGGCTGACCGCAAAAACACGTTATAGATAATTATAAAAAATTACCCGAATATAAAAATCCCCGACTACCCCCCTAAATTCGGGGGCCTTACCGAAAAAACACTTCTCCACCGGCGGCCGTGCCGTAAAAATTTCTGATTCTTATACCGAGACCCCCTCCCATGCGGGAACCTTTACCAAAAAAAGACACTGTGAAGCTCCGGCCGTGCCGATAATCGTGGCGGGGTCTATACTTTGCTGCATCTTTTGACGTTCTGTATAATCTTAAGGCGGATTTCCCGCCGGAACTACCGAGATTTGTACCGGAAATTTGTAAATTTATATATGGGGGTCGGAAGGATTATTATTTTAGCGGCGGCGCTTCTGGTCGCCTCGGCGGCCGGGTGCCGCGCACAGGAGCAGTACAAGTTCCGTACGCTGTCGCCTAAAGGGGGGTTCTACTACGACGGGGTGAAGTCGGTCGCGCAGGATGCGGACGGGTTTATATGGATATTGATGGACAACGAGTTGCAGCGGTTCGACGGGTATAGCTATAAACGCTACTACCCCCGCTTCCGGGAGCTGATGCCCGGTGCGCAGTGGAACTTCGCCGCAATGGCCACCGACCCCGCCGGACGGCTGTACGTCACCACCAACAACGGCCTTTTTACCTACAACCGCACCGCCGACTCGTTCGAAAAACTTCTCGACGGCAGTGCCTACTATATCAGTTGCGACCGCGCAGGGAACCTGTGGGTGGATATGGCCTCGCGGACCTACCGTATCGACCCCGTGACCCTCGCTCCCGACACCCTTGCCTGCGACGGCAGGCCCGTGGGCAATATCTGGAGCCACCACGCCACGGAGGAGTATATCTATATGGGCGCCACTCAGGGGCGGCTCTACCGCTACGGTTACGGCCCGGGCCGCTTCGAACTGTTCCATAAATTTCCCGACGACCGGACGGTGCAGGGCCTTGCAGCAGCAGGCGGGTGGCTGTGGGCGGTCACCTCGCGCATGGAGCTGTACGCTTTGGACGAGGGCACCGGAGCGGTCACCCGGCAGTACGACCTGACCCCGCCCGGCAGCGGGCCGCAGGCGCCTCCGCGGGACCTGCTTGCCGACAAGTACGGTCGCCTTTGGATAGCCACGCAGGCCGGGATTCGGGTGTTCGACCCGGCGACCGAAACAGACACCCTGCTGGTCCACTCCGCCGGGGATATGTTCTCTATTCCGAACAGCTCGGTATGGTGCCTTTTCGAGGACGACCGCCGCAACGTCTGGGCGGGCACATTCTCAGGGGGCCTCTGCATGGCCGACCTCGACGACACCGAGATGTTCCGCACCTACACCCCCGCCACCACAGCGCTGAGCCACGGCACCGTCAGCGCCTTCGCCGAGGACGGCAGCACCGTCTGGACCGGTACCGAGGGCGGCGGGCTGAACCGGTTCCAGCGCGGGGTCAGGGTCGTTACCGGCGTACTGTCGTCCCGCGGCGGCGGCGGTCCGGCCTCGGACCACGTCAAAAGCGTAGTCACAGGCCCCTCGGGCGAACTCTATATCGGCACCTTTCTCGGCGGGCTGGACATATACGACCCTGCCACGGGCCGCTTCACCAACCACCGGGCGGGCCGTGACAACGGCCTGCTGGACAACAGTATCCGTAAACTGGTGCGCGACGACCGGGGCGTATGGATTATTTACCAGACCAACACCTCGGTCGTAACCTTCTACTCTTTCCCGAACCGGACCTTCACCCACCACTATTTCGACAGGAAGGACAACGGCTGGTACCTGCTCGATATGGCCCGGGGCGAGGGCGGCGACCTGTGGATACTCTCGTCCAAAAACCTCTACCTGTTCGATACGGAGACCATGCAGGCCCGCAGCGTGCTCGGCGACCGCATACCCTACCTGAACGGCCAGTCGATGTGTCTGGACTGGCGCGGGGAGGTATGGATTGGCACCGTGGGTCACGGGCTGGTGAGATACTCGCCTTCCGACGGCGGTATGGAGGTAATAGAGGGGCTGGAGGAGCTCAATATATCGGCCGTTTACAGCATTATCGCAGACGACAGCGGCGACGTCTGGATGGGCACCGACAACGGGTTGGTGAAGTACGACACCGCCGGGGGCCGCTTCTACCGGTTCGACGAGACGGACGGCCTTCAGGGGCAGGTCTACTATCCGCTGGCCTGTATGAAGGCCTCGGACGGGGTGCTCTTCTTCGGCGGCACCAACGGCTTCACGGCGGTGAAACCCGAGACAATCCGCCGCAACCCCCACCCCCCGCGGGTAATTATCTCGGAGTTCCTCCTCGACAATGCGCCCGGATTACCCCCCTTCCGGCGGGGCGGCGGCTACGGAAGCGGTGAAATAGTCCTCCTCTACACGCAAACCAATTTCGGGTTCCGCATCTCGGCCGACAACTATATGATACCGGAGAAGAACACCTTCCGCTACCGGCTGGCAGGTTACGACAACCGCTGGGTCACCGCGGACGCCTCGGGGCGCAACGTCCTGTTTACCAAGATGCCCGCGGGCAGTTACCGGTTCGAGGTGCAGGCGGCCAACAACGACGGGGTGTGGGGCCCGGTGACCGCCGTCTCCGTCCGACGCCGGGCAGCCCCCTGGGCCACCGGTTACGCATACCTTCTCTACGCCTGCATAGCAGGTGCGGCGGCCTTCGCCGTGCTGAGGTTCCACCGCCAGCGCAAAGAACTGCGGATGGAGCTTTACCGCGACAGGCTGGAGAGGGAGCAGAAGGAGGAGATACACCAGACCCAGCTGCGCTTCTTTACCAATATATCGCACGATTTCCGTACCCCCCTGTCGCTTATTCAGGGCGTGGTGGACAATCTGCGCGACAACGAGGCCCTGCGGGACTACTACCGCATCCTGCATGGCAATACCCGGCGGCTTCTGGACCTCGTGAACGAACTGCTCGATTTCCGCACCCTGCAGCACGGCAAAATGAGCCTGCAGGTGCGCCCCCTCGACCTGAACCGGCTGACGGAGAGCATCTCGGCCGACTTCGGCGAACTGGCCCGGCGCAGGCGCATCCGGTTCGTCCGCACGGCGGACCCCTCCTTGCCCCACTCCGTCTACGCGGACCGACAGGTGGCGGAGAAGATTCTGATGAACCTGCTCAACAACGCATTCAAATACACCCCGGAGGGCGGTGAAATACGCATCGAGACCTACGGCGACTCGTCGCTGTTCCGGAGGCGGCACGGGGCGGAGTTTACCGTCGGCGACCCGGAGCTGGAAGGGGTCGCCGTGGCGGTGCGGGATACGGGGGTGGGTATCTCGGCCGCATCCATCGCCACCGTGTTCGAGCGCTATTACAATGTCAAGTCCGATAACCTCTCCTCGCATCTGGGTACGGGCATAGGGCTGGCCCTCACAAAAAGCCTTGTGGAACTCCACAAAGGGCGTATCACCATTTACAGCACTCGGGGTCAGGGTACCGACATGCTGGTGGTGCTGCCTGCCGACGCCACGGTCTACACTCCGGACCAATTCGCGGCCGAACCTTCGCACGACAGGAGCGCAACGGACGGCGTGGCGGCCGAAGCCGGAAACCGGCTCGTGGAGGATATCCGCCGTGGCGAGGCGCACGACGTGCTGCTGCGCGAGCGCAAGCGGATACTTCTGGCAGAAGACAACGACGACCTGCGGCGGCTGGTGGCCGATTTCCTCGCCTCCCATTACGATGTGGAGCAGGCCCCCAACGGCTGGGTGGCCGCCCGCTACCTCCAAGACCACGAGGTAAGTCTGGTCATCAGCGACATAATGATGCCCCTGAAGGACGGCGTTACCCTCTGCCGCGAACTCAAAAACAGCGTCGATACCTCTCACATACCCTTTATAATGCTTACGGCCCGCACCGGCACCGAAGCCCGGCTCGAAGGCGCGGAGTCGGGTGCGGACTACTATTTCGAGAAGCCGGTGGACCTGAACCTGCTGCTGCTGACCGTCCGTAACCTGTTCGACCGGCAGGAAAAACTGCGCGAGCACTACGCCCGCAACTACTATGTGGACAGCGCGGAGCTGGCGGCCAACGAGAAGGACAACGCCTTCCTAAAAAAACTGGTGGAAATTATAGACGCGAACCTGACCCAACCGGTAATCGACGTCCACCTGATAGCCTCCGAAATGACGATGAGCCGCACCAAGCTCTATTCCAAGCTGAAATCGCTCACGGGGCGTTCCATTGTCGAGTTTACGCTCAACTACCGCCTGCGCAAGGCGGCCAGACTGATGATAGAGGAGGACCTCTCGATGAAGGAGGTGATGGAGCGAATCGGGATACGGAGCCAGTCCTATTTTACCAACACTTTCAAAAAAGAGTTCGGCCAGACCCCGGCCGCCTTCGCCCGCCAGCATAACAGGTCGAATAAGCGGTAGGAGGCCGAACTCCCCGAAGGGGCGGCAATCTGAATGCCGCGGCCGGAGCCTTATCCGCAGATAACAAACTGTCTGTATGCCCGTTACTCTCCGGAGCAAAATTCGGGACGATAACAGCAAAGCCGGAATTAGGCCCGAAACACACCTGCGTATATTTTTGCACAGTGTTCCGGGAAGGAATTTTTATGGCGGCACCGGTCCGATACCGTGCCGTCGAAAGACGCCGGAAGCGAAACGACAGACGGCGTTTGATTCCGGTGGAATAGTCATCTGAATCTGTGGGGAAGGACCTTCCGCCGGGACGTCTGCTTGCAGACGAACCATATGGAAAGCACTTTATAATGTCGTCTTGAGTGTAACGAAGGAGCTTTGCCGAAATTCGGCATCGTAAGATAAAGAGGCCCGTTGGGATTAGTTGAGTATTGGGAAGTTTGCCTGCGTGGAGAAAGGGTTTGGATAAGTGAAGGTGTTTCATGGACACACGGTTACGCAGGCAGATAAAAAGCGAGGGCCTTTTCGGCATTCGTGGTCGGGCAATCCACACGCCCGGCCACGAAGAGCCGGATAAAATAGCGTCGGCGGGCGGATGAATACGCGAAATGGAAACCGGAATTTGCCCCTTTAGAGGTGGAACCGGGATGTTATGCGGGGCGTCCCCCGGCATCGGGAATAATACCGTGGAGTTAACCCAATCCGCGGATAGACGCAGGCGGACCCGTCCCGCCTTACCCCTGCCGGGCACGGCGGCGAAACGGACAGGAGAGGGCACGACGGCTAAACGGGGGACAGGACATCGCCGGGAAACCGCTTCGGCAGGGGACGGCGGCATCGGCAAACTTCCGTTTGCAGCCCGTTTTCCTGCCCCGTCGGGCGGATTACCGGGTACAACTTTTGGAAGTTTGCCGAAAAATCACTATCTTTTATTTAGCATAACGCCGTGCCCGGCCGGAGGGATGGTTCTCGGGCCGAAAGTCGAGGAGAAAACTGCTCCGAAATAAGGAAGGTCCTCCGATTTCGCTCAGGATTGCACAGGATATATTCCGCTCGGGACAGGTTTTTTTTCAGGTTGATTTTACTCAAGCCAAACCGCAAATAACCAACCTTAAAACTCACGATATGAAGAAGTTTACATTTTTACTTTTGGCGGCGGCCGTACTGCTCGGATGCGTCGGTACGCAGCCCGAAACCTACCGTGAACCGGCCCGACCCGAAGGCCAGACCGATATGCTCGCCTATGCGGCCGACCCGATACCCGTGGTACGGGTGGGATTTATCGGCGTTGGAATGCGCGGCATCGGCGCAGTACAACGCTTTACCTATATCGACGGCGTCGAAATCAAGGCCATCTGCGATATGGAGCAGTACAACCTCGACCGTGCGCAGAAGGTCCTCGCCGACCGGGGTCGCGAACCGGCCACCGAGTATATCGGCGACAGCGAGTCGTGGATGGAGCTTTGCCGCCGCGACGACCTCGACCTTATCTATATCTGCACCGACTGGGTGAACCACACCCCGATGGCGGTCTACTCCATGGAGCAGGGCAAGCACGTTGCGGTGGAGGTTCCGGCGGCCACTACCCTCGAGGAGTGCTGGCAACTGGTGAACACCTCCGAACGGACGCGCCGCCACTGCATGATGCTCGAAAACTGCTGTTACGACTTTTTCGAACTGGCCACGCTCAACATGGCCCAGCAGGGCGTCTTCGGCGAGGTAATCCATGTGGAAGGGGCCTATATCCACGACCTTCGCGACCTTAATTTCAACGACCGCCTGTCGGCCAACTCGTCCTACCAGCCCGGCGCGGGCGAACAGCAGAAGCTGCCCGGCCTCTCCGGCTACTACGACTACTGGCGCAAACGCTATAACGAGGAGCACACGGGCAACGCCTACCCGACCCACGGCCTCGGCCCCGTCTGCCAGATACTTGACATCCACCGCGGCGACCGGATGGAGTACCTCGTATCGGTATCCACCGACCAGTTCGGTATGACCGAGTACGCTCGCGAGCGGTTCGGCGCCGACTCGCCCGAAGCCCGGCAGGAGTACCGGATGGGCGATATGAACACCACCCTTATCCGCACGGCCAAAGGCAAGACCATAATGATACAGCACGACGTTACCAGTCCGCGCCCCTACTCACGCCTCCATGTGGTGAGCGGCACGAAGGGTTTCGCCCAGAAATATCCCGCCACCCAGATAGCCCTCGAACCCGATGCACACTATCCGCTCGGCAGGGACGAGATGGAAGCGATGCTGGCCGAGTATGAGTTCCCGTTCGTAATCGATATCAAGGAGCTCGCCCGCTCGGTGGGCGGCCACGGCGGGATGGATTTCATTATGGACTACCGTCTGATTTACTGCCTGCAAAACGGCCTCCCGCTTGACCAGGACGTCTACGACGCGGCCGAATGGTCGTGTCTGGTACCGCTGACCGAGGAGTCGGTACTCGGCGGCGGTAAACCGGTGCCGGTGCCCGACTTTACCCGCGGCGGCTGGCAGAAGATACAGGGTTACCGCCACGCTTATGCCAACTAAGCGGGCTATGCCACAGCGAAACGACATACAGAACATCGCCAGGCGTTTCCTCATAGAGGGCATGCCCCTGGCGCCCGAGCCGTTCGGCAACGGCCTGATAAACGACTCCTACCTTATCCGTAACGCCGAACCGGGCAGGCCCGACTACATCCTGCAACGCATCAACCACCATATTTTCACCGATGTGGACCTCTTGCAGTCCAATATCCTCGCCGTGACCGGGCATATCCGCCGTAAACTCGAAGCCCTGGGCGACCGGGATATAGAGCGGAAGGTGCTGCGGTTTATCGAAGCGGCCGACGGCAGGCCCTACCACTTCGACGGGGAGAACTACTGGCGGCTGATGGTGCATATCCCGCGGTCGGTCTCCTACGAGACAATCGACCCGCGGTTCTCCCGCTACGCCGGGCTGGCCTTCGGGGAGTTCCAGTTGATGCTGTCGGATATAGACCGCGAGCTGGGCGAGACGATTCCCGGCTTCCACGACATGGAGTACCGCCTGCGACAGCTTCGCGAGGCGGTCGAGGCCGACCGGGCCGGAAGGCTCTCCGGGGTGAAGGATATCGTGGAGCAGCTCGAATCGCGGGCATGGGATATGTGCCTTGCCGAGCGGCTCCACCGCGAAGGACTGCTGCCCAAACGGGTGTGCCACTGCGACACGAAGGTCAACAACATCCTGTTCGACCGCGACGGCGGAATCCTCTGCGTTATCGACCTCGACACGGTGATGCCCAGCTACATCTTCTCCGACTACGGCGACTTTCTGCGCACGGCGGCCAACACCGGCGACGAGGACGACCGCGACCCGGCGAACGTGGATTTCGATATGGAAATTTTCAAGGCGTTCACGTCGGGCTACTTAGAGTCGGCCGGAGGATTCCTGACCCCAGTGGAGACGGAGAACCTGCCCTACGCGGCGGCGCTGTTCCCCTACATGCAGACGGTCCGTTTCCTGTGGGACTACCTTAACGGGGATACCTACTACAAGACCGGCTACCCGGAGCATAACCTCGTCCGGACCCGGGCACAGCTGAAACTGCTGCAAAGCGTGGAGCGGAAAACCCCGCAGATGAAGGCTTATATCGAAAAATGTCTTGCCGGATAGTATTCCGGACTTGTTTTCTCATAATTCAGGGTGGACCCCCGCGGAGCGATTCCGCGGGGGTTTTAGCATGGCGCCGGGGTGCACTCCGCTGCACTCCCGCCGAAAGATTTCACCGCAACGAACCGGTAACGGTTTGCCGCCGTAGGGGCGATGAGACTGCCATGCATCGGGCAAGGCAGGTATGTCCATATAAAGACGATATTCGGTGTAAAACCGAAACGCTTGGCGCCACCTAGTAGTAACGGAGGGCAAGCCGGCGTGAGTTGGCACCGACTATCAGCCACCTTCCCTTGCCGCTCGGCCCGCCCTCGGGAAGAATTGAGCCTGCTGGCAAACAGAGTTGAGCTTAAAAACAAAGCCGGACTAAGTTTTTAGCATTAGTTTTGTCCCGGTACAGACGAAAAATTTGAAACGGCGGTATATGGCCGTACAGGTGAGAGCGCCTATCCGGCTCCCACCGTCGTCCGGAAAGTGTAAATAACCCGTAAATCACGATTAAACAGTTTAAAAATGGAAAAAAGAAAGTTAGGAAGACTCGAGGTCTCGGCAACAGGTCTGGGATGTATGGGGATGAGCTTCGGTTACGGCAGCCCGGGCGATAAAAAGGAGATGACGGATCTTATCCGCCGCGCCTATGACCGGGGAATAACGTTTTTCGATACGGCCGAGGTATACGGACCATATACCAACGAGGAGTTGGTAGGGGAAGCCCTCGCGCCGATAAGGGACCGTGTGGTGATTGCCACCAAGTTCGGTTTCGATGTGGCAAACGGGAATCCGGGAGTGACCGACAGCAGGCCGGAAACGATAGTGCGGGCCGTAGAAGGGTCGCTCCGCAGGCTCCGGACCGACTATATCGACCTGCTCTACCAGCATCGAGTAGACCCCGACATACCCATCGAAGACGTAGCCGGAACCGTAGCGAAACTTATGGAGCAGGGAAAAGTAAAACACTGGGGCCTGTCCGAGGCCGGGGTGGGAACCGTACGGCGCGCCCATGCGGTCCTGCCGGTGAGCGCGGTCCAGAACGAGTATTCGCTCTGGTGGCGCAGGCCCGAAGAAGAACTGATACCGACACTCGGGGAACTGGGCATAGGACTTGTCCCGTTCAGTCCGCTCGGCAAGGGTTACCTTGCCGGTAAATTCAGCGCGGCCAGCCGTTTCGACAGTACGGATTTCCGGAGTAAACTTCCCCGTTTCACTCCCGAGGCTCTCGAAGCCAACCAGGTCCTTTTGGATACGGTGAAAGACTTTGCGCAAAAAAACGATGCCACCCCTGCACAAATAGCTCTTGCATGGCTGTTGGCCAAAAAACCGTGGATAGTACCGATTCCGGGCACGACAAGGCCCGAACGGATGGAGGAGAACGCCGCAGCAGCCGAGGTCGCTCTCACCGCGGAACAGGTCGCCGAACTGGACAGGGCCACAGTCGGTATAAAACTAATGGGTAACAGGTATCCGGAAGAGCTGGAACGCCGGACGGGATTGTAATCCACCCCGGAAGTCCCCTAAAACCTGTAAAGTCAGGGATACGACCGAAACCGACAGTCCGCGGGACCCCGGGTATTCTCCACGGTCCTGCGGACTCTTGTCTGTCCACCTGCCGGAAAGTGATTTTATTACAGGGGAATTACAACTTTTTCTCCATATAATAGTGCGGTATACCGGCCTCGGTGAAGAGGTCCCCCTTCCGGACGAAGCCGAAACTCTCGTAGAATCCGGTCAGGTGTGCCTGCGCGTGGAGGATTATCTTTCCCGGCCCGAGACTCTCCATGTACGATAATACGTAGCCGAAAAAATCCCGGCCCGCACCGCCTCCCCGGTACTGCTTCCGCACGGCGAGCCGCTCGAATTTCACGGCCCCCGGTACTACCCTCACCCGGGCAGTGGCCACCGGTTCGTCGCCGTCGAGGGCGAGAAAATGGGTTGCCGTGAGGTCCAGCCTGTCGAACTCCTCACGGTATGGGCACTCCTGTTCCTCCACGAACACTATGCTGCGGATACAGTACGCCTTCAAAAGTTCTTCCGGCGAGGATACTATTTTATATATACGGTTTTGCATCGGTCGATTTAGAAGTTTCTCCAAATTTAGGCATTTTAACCGTAGTCCGGATATTCCGGCCGGAAAACGAAACGCCCCCATGCCGAAAAGAGACGGGCAGCACCGGCGCCGTTAATACCAAACTCCACACCACCTCTCGTAACCCGGTATCCGACAGTGCAATAACACTTCGATTCTGCCGTCCAAAGGCGTTCCCGGGCCGGAGGATAATTTCTTCCCGGTCGAAAATATCCGGCCGCGGATTTGTCGGACGGGAAAAAAATCATTTTCTTTACCTGATGACAAACTAAATCTACTGCTGGCTAACCTATTATGCTTAAAATTTCATCTTTTGAGGAACTTCAATTCCTGAGGGAGAAGTTCGCGCGGGATATTACCGTCCGTGAAACCGCGGAGGGTCCCGGCGGCGGACCGGACCCCGGCTTACCCATGCCCGAGGGCGACGGCCCTGCGAAATACCACCTGCTGGTGTGCGGGGGCACGGGATGCCGCGCCTCGGAGAGCGACCGCATAATCCAAAACCTTCGCACCGAAATCGACTACCGCGGCCTGTCGGACCGGGCCGAGGTCTTTATGACGGGCTGTTTCGGTTTCTGCGAAAAGGGTCCCATCGTGAAAGTCTTCCCAGACAATACGTTCTACACGCAGGTTACGCCGGACGATTGCGCGGAGATAATCTCCTCGCACGTAGGCCGCGGCCAGCGAGTGGAACGGCTTCTATATGTGGACCCGGAGAACGGCCGGAGCATCGAGGATTCGGTACACATGGGTTTCTACCGCAAGCAGGTGCGCATCGCCCTGCGCAACTGCGGGCTTATCGACCCCGAGAACATAGAGGAATATATAGCCCGCGACGGTTACCGCGCCCTGGCTCAGGTGCTCGAAAGCCGTGACCCGGCCGCGGCCGTGGAGGTGATAAAGCGGTCGGGGCTCAGGGGCCGCGGCGGCGGCGGGTTCCCCACCGGGATAAAGTGGGAGGTGGCCGCCCGCCAGCAGGCGGACCGGAAATACGTGGTCTGCAACGCCGACGAGGGCGACCCCGGGGCGTTTATGGACCGCTCGATACTCGAAGGCGACCCAGGTTCGATAATAGAGGCAATGGCTACCTGCGGCTACTGTATCGGGGCCACTAAAGGGTTGGTTTATATCCGCGCGGAGTACCCGCTTGCCATCAGGCGATTGCGCATAGCCATCGAGCAGGCCCGCAGTTACGGCCTGCTGGGTAGGAATATAATGGACTCGGGGTTCGAATTCGATATCGAACTGCGCTACGGCGCCGGGGCGTTCGTGTGCGGCGAGGAGACCGCCCTCATACACTCGATGGAGGGCAACCGCGGCGAGCCGACCGTAAAGCCGCCCTTCCCGGCAGAGAAAGGGTACCTCGGCAAGCCAACGAACGTCAACAATGTGGAGACCCTCGCCAATATCCCGGTGATATTGCTGCGGGGGCCGGAGTGGTTTTCGTCCATCGGTACCGAGCGGTCGAAGGGGACCAAGGTGTTCGCGCTGGCCGGGAAGATTAACAACGTGGGTCTGATAGAGGTGCCGATGGGTACCACCCTGCGCGAGGTGATATTCGAGATAGGGGGCGGCATCAAGGACGGCAAGAGGTTCAAGGCCGTGCAGACCGGCGGCCCCTCGGGCGGATGCCTTACCGAGAAGCACCTCGACACACCTATCGACTTCGACAACCTGCTGGCCGCCGGGTCGATGATGGGTTCGGGCGGGATGATAGTCATGGACGAGGACGACTGCATGGTGTCGGTCGCCTCGTTCTATCTCGATTTCACTGTGGAGGAGTCGTGCGGCAAGTGCGCCCCGTGCCGTATCGGCAACAAGCGGCTCCACGAGATTTTGGAAAAGATATGCGGCGGGCGCGGCACCGAGGACGATATCCAGTACCTCAAAAACCTGGGCCACGTAATCAAGGACACCTCCCTCTGCGGGCTGGGCCAGACCTCGCCCAACCCGGTGCTCTCGACCATAGAGCACTTCTACCCGGAGTACCTCGCCCATGTGCGGGAGCGGGTTTGCCCGGCGGGTAAGTGCAAGGCCCTGAAGCATTACAGCATCCTGAGCGACAAGTGCACCGGATGCACGGCCTGCGTACGAACATGCCCGGTGGGGGCCATTGTCGGCGAAAAACGGCAGCCGCACCGTATAGACGACAACCTCTGTATCAAGTGCGGAGCATGTTACTCCAAGTGTAAATTTGTAGCCATCGACGTCCGTTAGCCATGAATAAAGTTACAGTTACGATAGACAACAACAGGATCGAGGTCGAGAAGGGAACCACGGTCTACCATGCGGCAAAGAGCATCGGTATCGACATTCCGGCCCTTTGCTACATGAATCTCGAGCACCTCAATATAGAGAACTGCCCCGGCGGATGCCGGATTTGCGTGGTGGAAATAGAGGGACGGTGCAATCTCGCCCCCTCCTGCTCCACCCCCTGCGCGGACGGGATGGTGATAAACACCCACTCTGGCCGGGTGATGAACGCCCGTAGCACCGTGCTGGAGCTGCTGCTGTCGGACCACCCGAAGGACTGTCTGGTCTGCGCCAAATCGGGCGACTGCGACCTTCAGGACCTCTCCGTCCGCCTCGGTATCCGTGAGATACACGCCATGGAGAACGCCGAAATGTCCATCTACCGTAAGGACTCGTCACCGGCCCTGAACCGCGATATGGACAAGTGCGTGATGTGCCGACGGTGCGAGACCATCTGCAACAAGGTGCAGACCGTGGGCGCCCTCTCGGCCATCAACCGCGGGTTTATGTCGGTGGTGGCCCCGGCTTTCCAGCAGGACCTGACGGATTCCCCCTGTGTCTTCTGCGGGCAGTGCGTCGCCGTCTGCCCCACGGGCGCCCTTACGGCCGTGGACCACACCCCGAAGATACTCCGGGCGCTTGCCGACCCTTCCAAAACCGTAATCGTGCAGACCGCCCCGGCCGTGCGGGCCGCCCTCGGCGAGGAGTTCGGCATGGAGCCGGGTACCCTCGTCACGGGCAAGATGGTGGCCGCCCTCTGGCGGTTGGGCTTCGACAAGGTGTTCGACACCGACTTCGCCGCCGACCTCACCATTATGGAGGAGGGGGCCGAACTGCTCGACCGCATCACCCGCCACCTCGCGGGCGACCCGACGGTGCGCCTTCCGATACTCACCTCCTGCTGTCCGGCGTGGATAAACTTCTTCGAGGTATACTACCCGACGATGCTCGACGTGCCCTCCACGGCGCGGTCGCCCCAGCAGATGTTCGGCTCCATCGCCAAGACCTACTATGCCGAAAAGCTGGGTATCGACCGCACGGAGCTTGTGGTGGTATCGGTCATGCCCTGCCTTGCCAAGAAATACGAGTGCCAGCGGGAGGAGTTTATCGTGGACGGCAACCCGGACGTGGACTTCGCGATATCCACCCGCGAGCTAGCCGCCCTTATCAAAGCCTATAATATCAATTTCGGCGCGCTTCCCGACGAGGATTTCGATACGCCGCTGGGCGAGTCGTCCGGCGCCGGGGTGATTTTCGGCGCCACGGGCGGGGTAATCGAGGCCGCCGTGCGGACGGCGTACGAGGTTTACACGGGCGAGAAGCTGGCCAGTGTGGAGTTCCACGAGCTGCGCGGATTCGAGGGTATACGCACGGCCACGGTCGACTTCAACGGTACGCCCATAAATATCGGCATCGCCCACCAGCTGGGCAACGCCCGCAAACTGCTGGACGGGATGCGGTCGGGGATGTATAACTTCCACGCTATCGAAATAATGGCCTGCCCGGGCGGCTGTATCGGCGGGGCCGGGCAGCCGTTCCACCACTGCGACACCGACCGTATCAAGGCCCGGATGGAGGCGCTCTACCGCGAGGATACCCGCAAGTCGATCCGCAAATCGCACGAGAACCCGGACGTGCTCAGGCTTTATGAGGAGTTCCTCGGCGAGCCGCTCAGCGAAAAGGCCCACCGTCTGCTCCACACCCATTACTTCACACGAGAAAAATTCAGTTAAGCCATGAGCACTATCACATTGAAGGATTGCCAGCGGGATAAGATACGGGAGGTTTGCGCCGCCTTCGGAAACCGGCCGGGCGAACTTATCGGCATACTGCACAAGATACAGGACGAGATGGGCTATCTGCCCGAAGAGGTGCAGCGGGAGGTGGGCCGGAACCTCGGGATACCCGTCTCACGGGTCTACGGAGTGGTTTCGTTCTACTCGTTTTTCTCCATGACGCCGAAGGGGCGGCATCCCATTTCGGTCTGCATGGGTACGGCCTGCTACGTACGAGGGGCGGAGAAGCTGGTGGACGAAATAAAGGAGCGGCTCAACATAAGCGTTGGCGGGGTTACGCCCGACGGCCGGTTTTCGCTCGATTGCCTGCGGTGCGTGGGCGCGTGCGGGCTTGCCCCGGTGATGCTGGTGGGCGAGAAGGTGTTCGGCCGTCTGGAACCCGGCCAGGTCGGGGCCATACTGGACGGATTCGACCATCCGTAAACCGGCGAACCGGCGAAGTATTTAGCACTCCTTCGGAGTGCAAAGCTGTTATCTTGAGCGTGAGAGAAAGAACTGTAAAATGTAAATGCCAAGGAGCGACATAATCAAATGTCATCCTGAGCTTTAGCGAAGGATCTACAATGCCAATGATAGAAAAAGGCCGGGTCAATAAACATGCACACTCCCCCGGGCCGACGGCAGGTAGTTTACGCCTATCCAGGTAACCATCAACAGAACAAATGCCACTGGAAGTACCCAGGCCGTGAGTTTTGGGTAGTTGCGGCGCAGGCGCATATGGATATAGGTAAGGTAGGCGGCGGCGGTGACGAAGGCCCACGTCTCTTTAGGGTCCCACGTCCAGAAGTGCCCCCAGGCCGTCTTCGCCCACAGGCACCCCATCAGCATACCGAGCATCAGGAATCCGAATCCTGCATATATGAGATTATCCGTAAGGTCGTACAGTTTACCGTCGGGCGCGCCACGGTTCAGCCTGCGCAGTTGCAGAACGGAGGCTATGGTGGCGGCACCGAGCATGGCGTACGACAGCATGTAGACCGTAACATGCGGTACGAACCAGACGCTGCGAAGGGCGGGCATCAGGTGTCGGGTATGAATCTCCAGTTTCAGCAGGTTGACCAGCACGAACATAACGGCCATCAGGCCGCTGAAGGAGAGTAGCCACTTGTAACCCCATCGTTTATAGGTGATGAAACCGACAGCCGAAAGGAAGAGCGAGTACCACAGGCGCGTCTCGCCCATTGTACGGAGGGGCGGACGGCCGAGTCCGGCCCACAGCAGGGCGATAAACGCGGCAAATACCCCGATACCCGTAAGCATCAGCACCTCCGCAGTCCGCCGCCCCTTCCGGGTATAAACGAGCACCCCGGCAGCGGCCCAGAGCGCCACGGCCGGTATGGCGAACCATATAAAACCATCCCAGTTCATAACTCTTTGGAAATATTTTTTCAGGTTCGAGCGATTCTCCCCCTATGGGAGGTTATTAGAAATCGTATATAAACCTCGACTTATAATTATCTGCCTGCCACCGGCTATTCCGGCAGGTGAACAGGGCTTTAAGTGCGGATGCCTGCGAGCAGGGCCGCCCTACCCCTCGGCTCCGATATCTATATTCAGTTTCTCCCCTTCCGATTTGGCGACCATCACAGCCACGCACGTATCCCCGTAGACGTTTACCGCGGTCCGCATCATATCCAGTATCCGGTCGACTCCCACCACCAGCCCGATACCCTCCAGCGGCAGACCTACGACATTTAGTATTATCGCCATCGTAACCAGCGCGGCCATCGGGATACCCGCCGCCCCCACCGCGCACAGCAGCGAGGTCATAGCCACAATAACCTGCTGTACCAGCGTCAGTTCCACCCCGTAGGCCTGCGCAATAAAAATCACCGCCACGCATTCCAGCAGGGCGGTGCCGTCCATATTGACGGTGGCCCCGAGCGGGAGGGTAAATCTCGAGACCCTCGGGCTCACCCCGTCGTTACTCTCCACCGCTTCGAGGGTCATGGGCAGGGTCGCGCCGGACGACGCGGTTGAGAATGCCGCTATCAGCGGTGTGGCCATATTCCGGAAATGCTTCCACGGATTCACCCGGAAACCCACCCGCAGTACCAGCGGAAGCCATACGAAGGTATGTATAAGGAGGGCCAGCACCACCGTCAGCACATACATCGCCATATTCTGCAACAGTGCCGCGAAGTCCCCCGCGGCGGCAAACTGCTTGACCAGTATAGCGAAGATACCGTAAGGAGCCAATTTCAGGATATACCCGACAATTTTCATAGTCAGCTCCAGCGCCGCGTCGAAGAATCCGGTGAGGGTCCTGCGACCTCTATCGGATATCCGCGGAATGGTAAGACCTGCGATAAAGGCCAACACTATGACAGGCAGCGTATTGTTTAGCGTAAAGGCCTGGAACATGTTCTTGGGAATAAAGTCGACCACAATCTGTTTCACCGTCGTCTGCCCCACCGCGACGGCACCCGGCTCGTACTCGCCCGCGATTATGCCGGTACCGGGTTGTATGATGTTCACCAGTATAAAACCCGTAGCCACGGCCACCAGCATGGTCATCAGGTAGTACCCGATGGTTTTAAGGCCGAGCGATTTCAGCCCCGTTCCCGACTCCTGTATACCAATCAGGCTTGTGGATATGGAGAAAAATATTATCGGCACCACCATCATACTGAGGGCGTTCAGGAAAATATCGCCTATCCAGTCCACATAAGGGGCAATGCCGGGAACGAGAATCCCCGCCGCGGTGCCCATCACGAGCGCTATAAGTATCTGCCAGTGTAATTTCAATTTCATCCCGTCCGGTTTTTGTTGCGACAGGCACTCTTGTTACAAAATACGTGGCAAGTTAATCAAAACCGCAAATTTTTCATCATGCACAACGGACCCCGCGACGGGAGCCGGGTAATAAAAGCCGCTGTCATTCTGAGCGTCTGCGAAGAATTTCCTCGTTAATGTCATTCTGAGCGTAGCGAAGAATTTATTGTTGATGTCATTCTGAGCGTAGCGAAGAATTTATTGTTAATGTCATTCTGAGCGTAGCGAAGAATCTATTCTTGATGTCATTCTGAGCGAAGCGAAGAATTTATTCTTGATGTCATTCTGAGCGTAGCGAAGAATCTATTCTTGATGTCATTCTGAGCGTAGCGAAGAATCTATTCTTGATGTCATTCTGAGCGAAGCG
>JAJBVT010000089.1:0-3999 GCA_020859685.1 Rikenellaceae bacterium | reverse complement strand
TTCTGAGCGTAGCGAAGAATCTATTCTTGATGTCATTCTGAGCGAAGCGAAGAATCTCATATCCCGAGCGTAGCGAAGAATCTCATCATTATATCATTCCGACCACAAGTGGGGAGTCTTCCTTATATTCCCGACATCATCCCGAGCACCCGTAAGCTCGGCGGGACGAGGCCGAGACGATAAGCCGCACCGAATATGATATCTGATTCCTTCAATTCGTCCGTAATATTTAGCGGCCCGCCACCCGCCCACGGCGGGCCGCATGCCTGCAGCATGGCAGGCATCAAAAAGTAGTCATAAAAGAACAAGGCGCACAAAAAGGGGCTGGGAGCGCCTTAAAAGTTAGTACTTTCCGAGGACCGTCGACCGGACATAGTAAACGGGGTGCCACGGTTTAACCCGCCGACACCCCGCCCGCTGACACCTAAACCTATTTAGTGCCTAATTACCCGCAAAATAATCGAAAGCCACTACCCTGACGGGTCCCAGAAGTCCGGACGGCTGGAGTTCGGAGTCCACCGTCCACGAATTGACGGGCGACCAGATGCTCCGTTCGACCTCCGGAAGGTGCGCGTCACCGATAAGTCGGTTCTTCCAGTTGTTGGCCACCTCCACGCGCAGCTCGTTGCGACCTTCCCTGACCAGTCCGGTAATATTCACCCGGTACGGCCGGGTCCATACACCTCCCGCATATTCGCCGTTGACCCACACCTTACCTGTCACCATCACGTGCCCGAGGTCCAGGTACACCTCTCCGGCCGGGACTTCGATGTCGAAAACGGCATCGTAGGTAGCGGTACCGGAGAAGTATTTGACCAGCGGGTCGTCCGACGCGGCCCAGTCGGTGAGCTCTTCCATCACCACCGCGCCCTCCGGAGCCACCACCCCGTCGAAGCGGACCGTCCACGGCCCTCCGACCGTCGCGAGGGTGCGGGGTGCGGGAAAGTTCACCGTACCCCCACCGGCCCTCACCGAACCGCCAACTCCTGAATCACCGCCATCGTATACAACAACGCCCGGACCACCATTACTTATAACCCCGCCCGGACCG
Organism: Rikenellaceae bacterium; assembly: GCA_020859685.1. Lineage (GTDB taxonomy): Bacteria > Bacteroidota > Bacteroidia > Bacteroidales > Rikenellaceae > WRDF01. The sequence goes on along the minus strand of JAJBVT010000089.1, from coordinate 2,948 downwards.
GAACCGGCCGTACCACCGCGGACTGCCAAAGCCGGACCGCCCGATTCACCGGAACCACCATCACCGCCGAACACCACGAAGCAGCTGCCGTAGGCATCCAACCGCAGAGGCACGGTAACCCTCCCGTCCGCCTCGGTATACTCCGGCAGCGGACGTACCTCGCCCGTCACGGCGTCCCACAGCTCCGGCGTGCCGCGACCGGAGCGGAACGAGGCGTCGAACGCCACGGGCCTCTCCTCCTGATTGGAGACGAAGTAGACGTCGCCCCAGCCGACCGCCCGGTGGATAAACAGTATGTTATCACCCGTCGCGGCCGTGAAATCGGGCCGGACGTCGAGCACCTCGAACACCTGTTCCAGAGTGGACTCCGGTCCGAATACGTATCCCCGGCCCACACGGCCGTACGATGCGGGCTCGACCCCGCCCCACAGACCCGCGGCAAGCTTCGCGAGGTGCCCGTCCGCGGCCGGATAACCGGCCAGACTCGGTGAACGCTTCGGCGCCGGGCCAAGTATCACAAGCCCGTCTCGCACCATTCCGTCCAGCCGTTCGAGCAGTTCGGGGCGAATGGTCGCCTGACGCGGCAGCACCAGCACCCGGTACTCCATCCCGCTGTCCAGCACCAGTTTACCGTCCCTAACCCGGGCATGACGCATCAGTACCTCGGCATTAATATAGTCGAAAGAGTAGCCGCGGGGCAGGGCAGGGTCGCATACCCCAGTCATCTTCGGGGTATCCTCCCCGATAAAGTAGGCCGCATCGGCTATGTACCGCCCCTGCTGGAGGACGTATGTGGTCCGCTTGAGGTAGTCCGTAAACATACCCAGGTGTCCGAACCATGTATTTTTGCGGTTAAATTCGTTACCGAACCAGGCGTTCATCCCCGGGAACCGCTCCTCGTAGGGCTGGTGGATATAGACGTGGAGCAGGACGCTGTTGATACCTTCGGTAAAGAAGCGGTCGCCGCGCTGTTTCATCAGGTAGGGATATCGGCCGAATTCGTTCCCTGCCGCGGTGAAGCATTCAGCCCAGATTTTCTCTTTGCCGTAAATATGCCCGGCGGACGACGCCGCGCGGTTCTCGATATCGCCGAGGGTGCCCTCGCTCCAATATTCGCCCGCAATCTCGTCCGACTGGCCGCCGTATTGCAGGAACTCTCCGGGAAAGCCCCAGTGGCCGTAGTTCTCGAGCCACGTAGTCAGGCCGTGGCGGTTGCTCTGCTCGCGCAGGCCGCCCACGTAGTCGCAGGCGACGCGGTCGGCCACCAGACGGCGCAGGTCCCACAGGAAGCGGTCCGAAAGCTCCCGGCTCCCCACCACCGTCCCGTACAGCACGGGGAGGTACGGCACGGGGTCGTAACCGTAGGTCTCCATAAACCGCTCGACCATATCGTCGGTCCAGTTCTGCCCGCCCGTCTCGTAACTGTCCTCCACCACCACACGGAACGTGCGGCGGTCTTCGGCCGGGATGTGGCGCAGAATCTCGCCGATAAAGGCGTCGAAGTGCGATGCGATATGGGTTTTACTCATTTTGTCCACTTCGAGACCCGTGGCTTCGGGGCTGGCCGGGGCGTTGGTAACGCCTGTGGGAAGCATGGCCGTGCGGATTATCCTCCACCGACCGGGAGGCACGTCCCATTCGAGGCGCCCGTCACGGAACTGCCCGGTAAGGTCCGTCACCGTGGCAGGGTCCACCGCCAGCGCGGGGTCGGCCTCCGGCTGGGCGTCCCACATATAGTCGTGCCACATCGGCAGAGGCTCCTGGAACATCTTGGCCAGCGTCTTTTCGGGGTACCTCTCTACCAGCGGTTCAGAGGAGAGGGTTATCTCCAGTCCGCCGCCGCCCGCCGGGTCGAACACGAGGCGATAACCCTCCTCGTCACTCTCGGGAACGGATACGACGATGGGCGGATTGCGCACGAAACCTACGTTCAGTTCGTAGTTGTAGCGCTCCACCGGGATATGTTTCACCGGTTCGTAACCGCCGCCGTTACGCCTGTAAAGGGTCGCAGAGGTCCGGACAGGGTTGTCTGCCTGTATGGAAAGGGTGCGGACCGTGGCATCCGGGAGCGGCTCGAGGTCCACCGTCAGTTCGCTCCCGTGCCGTTTTTCCACCTTGTAACTTACACTCATGTGGTCGGCCTCGGGCAGCGGATAGGCTATCACCCTGACATCCTGCGCGTTATCGCCCGGAAGGGGCAGCGGCCCGGCGAAGGACGCAGGCCCCTCGACGTCCACCGACGCCGATGCGAGGTATCGCATACTCTGTCCGGGTTCCACCCACGGGCCGCCCGACTGGCTCCAGCCCGGGCAGTTGAAAATCCCTATCTCGATATCGAGTTCGGCGGCCTTTTTCAGGGCCGTGTGGGTTATCTCCCACCACTCGTCCGACAGCACCTTGTGCGGTCCGTAGGGAATATCCCCTATCCCTATATTGCCAATAAATGCCCGGTTTATACCGGCCTCTTTCATCGCCTCGAGGTCGGCCACCACGCCCTCCTTCGAAATATTGTCTGATATCCAATACCAGTAGACAGCAAGCTGCGTCTCGTGCGGCACCTCGCGGAACGCCTGCCGCATCTGGTCGGGCGACGGCCCGGACTGTTTTTCGCTCCTGCACGCACCCGTAAGTACGAGTACCGCCATCAAAGGGAGTAGTTTTCTCATATTTAGTTATTTAAGTTTGCTCTTCTTAATCGGTAAATAAGGTCGGTCAACGGGAGTAGATACATTTGTTTCGCAACTTTCCCGGCCTCAGCCCCTTTCCGGCTCCGACCGGTTTCGGCCCGAAAGCTCCCTTTTTTCTCACCGCCCTCCATTTTCAGGAGTAACAAAAAAGTTAAGTAACTATTTTCAGATTTAACTACCTGTTATCCAGCGGCCCGCCACCCCCCTCCCGGCAGGTCGCCCGTCAGTAAAGCAGGCTTTTTTGCCCTAAGCCGGATATTT
>JAJBVT010000049.1 GCA_020859685.1 Rikenellaceae bacterium | reverse complement strand
TAACAATATATGAATTGTTAATAAATGTTAATGCCGTTAATCACGGGGCGGTAATTGAACTATTTTTGTGGTCGTAGGGTCGGTGCAAACGAGATGAAAAAAAATATCTTCCGGAATATAGCGATACTTGTGGTCCTGTCGCTGGCCGCGCTTACCGTGCTTCAGGGGCTGTGGCTGGGCAGGATGTACTCGGATATGAACGAGAAGTTCCACCGGCAGGTGAGCGCGGCGTTCGAAAGGGCGGCCTACGAGGAGCTTATTACACGCGACCTGAACAGTTCGGTCGACCGGCACCTGATGACGGCGACGTTCTCCGAGGACAGTGTCATCAGCAATTCTATGGGTGAGATTATCGATTCTCTACTCTCCCTTCCGGCGGAACAGCGGGCGTGGTCGGCTCAGGTGGAGGCCGAAGTCGAAGAGGACTCGACCCGGATTACAATTACGATAGACAAATCGGACCTGGACGAGACCCAGCTTGTGCTGATGAACCTCAACATGTCCATAGATATGTCGGTCAAAGAGGAGTCGTTGCTGAAATGCGACTCGCTACTGTCCGGTAACCTCGTACAGGCGGGCATTTATGCACCCTACTCTCTTTCGCTGGTCGGGATTGCGGACGGCATTACGGTGCACTCTACCGGTGAGGATTTAAGTAACCCCGTGGTTTTCGAGCTTCCGGCCGATTCGAAAGGGATATACGCCTACCGTCTCGCGATAACCAATCCCAACCGCGGGTTCCTGCGGGAGATGGCCGGAATCGTCGCTTCGTCCGTGCTGATAGTCCTGCTTCTGGCCTTCTCGTTCGTCTACCTGCTGCGAACGATGTTCCGGCAGAAGAGCCTGGAAAAGATGCAGCTCGACCTGACCCACAACATCACACACGAACTAAAGACCCCTATCGCCGTGGCTTCGGCCGCCGGGGAGGCGCTGAGCGGATTCGGGGCCGACCGTGACCCGGTAAAACGCGGCGAATACCTCGGTGTTATCAACGACCAGATGGCCCGGCTGGCCGCGATGGTAGAGAATATCCTCTCGATGTCGCTCTACGAGGATACCGCATTCAGCCTCGAATACACGGACGAACCGTTGTCCTCGATGGTCCGCGAGCAGGTACGGGCGCTGGCTCTCGACGGGCGGGAGGATGTAAAGCTGGATATCAGCCTTCCCGAGGGGCTGACCGTATTTTGCGACCGCAAGCACTTCCCCGTGGTACTGAAGAACCTTTTGGACAACGCCGTCAAGTATTCGCCCGGCAGGGCCACCGTTGCCGTACGGGCCGCGGAGATCGGGGATACGACGGTAATTTCCGTGTCGGATAACGGAATCGGCATTCCGCAGGAGTACCGCAGCAGGATATTCGAGAAATTCTACCGCGTCCCAACCGGCGACCGGCACGACGTGAAAGGGTTCGGCCTCGGGCTATACCATGTCCGGGAAACGGTCGCCCGGCACGGCGGAACGATAACCGTCGACAGCTCTCCCGGCCGGGGAACTACCTTCACAATAAGACTGCCACGCAATGGAAGATAAGATAAAACTGCTGTTGGTCGAGGACGAAACGACCCTGGCCGGGATAGTCCGGGACACGCTCCGGGGTGAAGGGTTCGAGGTTACGCTGGCTTACCACGGCAGGCAGGCCGTGGATGTACTGCGCCAATGGCGGCCGGATATAATCGTAACCGATATCATGATGCCGGTTATGGACGGTTTCACGTTCGTGGAGCACCTGCGCCGCAGCGGTGCGGGTATCCCCGTGATATTCCTCTCGGCACGCTCGGCGGCCGAGGACGTGGTGCGGGGCTTCGAACTCGGTGCGCGCGACTACCTGCGTAAACCGTTCTCTATGAGCGAACTGATAATCCGCGTGCGGGCACTGCTCGAGCGCTACCCCGGTACCGTATCCGACACACCGCACGCCTATGAGATTGGCCGTTTCACCTTCGACCCGCACAAAATGACACTCGCAGCGGACGGCCGCACGGACCACCTGTCGGGCAAAGAGTCCGAAGTGCTCCACTGTCTTGTCCGCGATTTGGGCAAAACTGTTACGACCCGCGATATTCTGCTCGATATCTGGGGCGACGACTCCTATTTCAACTCCCGCAGCCTGCACGTCTTTATCACCAAGCTCCGCAAAAGGCTCTCGGCCGACCCGGCTGTCGCCATCGCCAATATCCGGAGCGTAGGCTACCGGCTGACGGTTAAGTAGAGGAGGGTACTACGTATTTACAGTACTTATCTAAATTGCCGCGGTCGTGGTTTCGGCACGCCCGAAATCCCGGCGCCGTGGTACAACGGGCGGGGTCGCCGGCTTCGGGAGTTGTTCCGCACCTTCCGTTCTTTTTTCGCCATCACGGACATGACCGACGGCAGGAATATAATAAGTCAATCGGCGACTCCGGGCGACTCCGTACGGATAGCTTCCGCGACGGCAGAAGGTCATTACCGGTTTAGCCTTGGTTTACTCTATTCTGCCGGAGCCTCTTGCCGTCCGGCGGGGGAACTCTCCGAGTCCCCGGCATCGGTAAGCGCGGTCCCCGGCCCTGCCGGGCCGGGATTATCCGTCTGCGTGACCTCCGTAAAGCTCCCTGCCTGCCGACGGGCCGATTCCCCGTCCGACGCCGTGTCACCACTGTCGCCATCTGTCGCCCGGCCGTCGGGGTCACCATCGGCCCTGATTTCCGAAAAATCGGCATACCCTTCCTCCATTGCTTCCGGGTCGGTATCGTCGTCCTCGTCCATATCGATTACCGCAGTCTCGGGGCGTCGCGAACGGATACGCTCCTGTGTGTATCCGCTTCTGAGTTCCGGGGCGTTTGCCCGCAGGGAGGTGGCTATGGACTCCCGTATAGAGGCCCGCAGGTTCATCCGGGTATCCTGCAGCTCCTCTTCCCGGGCCGCCTTGAAGAGCTGTTTGTATTTACACTTTACGATTTTGAACTTGAAATTGTCGAGGTCTCCAGTAATGTCGATGCCGAGTTTGAACGGCACGGGCGATTTTAGCACCGATACGTGGTAATCGAAGGTCATATCGAGGTTATGCACCCCTCCAACGGCCAGTTTGTAACGGTCCAGCTCGACAAGGAACGGGAACACCTCCACTTTGTTCTCGTTGATATAGAGGTCGACCGAGATATAATCTATCAGGTTGCGCTCCTTATTCTTAAACATGAGTTTCTTGGATATCTCGGAGAACGTCTCGCCGTCCATCAGCACCATATTCTCCCCGCTCAGGTAACAGGCGGTATGCAGCGTGGGCAGGACGACGTTCATCATCGAGTCCAGCTCGCACATGGCGGTCATCTGGCAGTCGAGCACCCCTTCGAACGACCGCAGCATAGGCACCAGGCTGTCTATGGACGGGAACATTCCTATCAGCCGCTCGACGATGATATCCTCCAGTTCCAGTTCGAATGCCGCTGTGGCCTTCTCCCGCCCGCTGGCCGTGTATACCATCGTCACGTTCCCCGACCCTACGTTGGAGTCCATCCTCAGACGCCGCAGGTTCACGCTCTGGTTGCGGACGATTATCTCGCCGTTGATATTCTCCATCACCACATCTTCGAAGTCCACCTTGCGGACGTTAGCGCGAAGGACGAGGTCGAGGTTGGCCGGAACGAGGAACAGACCCCCATCGTCCAGTTCGGAGGCCTCCCCTATATTTTCCGCCTCCCAAGCCTCCACGACGGCCTCCTCGTCGGCCACGGTCACCATCGTACCCTCTTCGGCCAGCAATACGCTGCGGTTGATAGCGCGCATCAACTGGTTGCAGTCGATATAATCGCTCTCGAGCGACAGGTTGCCCTTTATCACATCCCCGCGCAGAACGGCCCGGCGAATATTATTTATCTCGCCGTTTAACAGCAGGTCGCTCCGGCCCACCTTCATCCGGGCGTTCGACAGGTTGATTTTATCGGTATCGAAGGCGAGGGTAGTCCGGGTCATGGTTACCGGCAGCGGGAACATTCCCGTAAGGATCCGCATCGACTCGAACCGTACGTTCCCCTTTATCTCCCAATTGCGCAGTACACCTGTCTGCTGCCTGGCTGGCCCGGCCGCTTCGGTGCCCACTGACTGCGCACGGACGGACGCTGACTGCGGAGCCGCCCCTCCGGCCTCCGCCGTGCCCGGAGAGTCCGGAGAGTCCGCCCCTGCGGCACTGCCGCCCGCCTGGGGAGCGGTACCGCCCGGGTTCGTTAAGTCACCACCGGCGCCGGGCGGCACGGTCCCGCCCGTTGGGGCGGGTCTGCCTGATGGGGCTTCCCCGCGCGCCCCTCCCTCCGACCGGGCAGCCGAAGCATCTCCGCCGCTCCCGGCCGTCGGCCGGTTGCGCAGGGCGCCCGGCTCACGGGCCGGACGGGCGGTCTCCCCGCCCGCGGCGTCTCCGGCGGCCAACGCCCGCTGACGGCGCACTGCGTCGCGCCGCGGCATCATCTGCACATTGAATGTACTGCCCTGCATCGTGAGCCGCGAGCGGCCCGGTATGTCGAAGTATTTCAACGTATCCACCTTAATAGCTCCTCCGAATATCCCCTTCTTCCGGTCGCTGTCCGAGGCCTTGATACCCCCCGCGACATTTATGTCGCTGGCCGCTACCCAGACCGAATCCGGCAGGCGGGCCCGGAGATTGGCCACCTTAACGGTAGTGGTTACGGGTACGACTGACGTGGTATCGACGGTCCGGGACGTTTTCGCCTGCATATCCAGACGGCCCAGACGGGTATTGATTTCCTGCCCGTAACGGATACTGACCGTATCGGCCGTAAGGCGGGCGCTGATAAGGTCGTCGTTTGTCAGGAACCGGCTCTCCTGCCGGGTGGTGTCGGCTTCGAACCGCAGTCCGCCCGCATAGAGGCTCAACCCGGCGGCCCGGTCCGCGACATACATCCGGTCGATATTGAAGCGTCCGGCGGCATTGAGCCTCGACAGGTCGCCGTCCATCAGTTCCCACAACCGGAATTTCGCCTCGATATCGGCGTCGAGCGCACCTTTAACCGTAAAAGAATCGGGGTTTATGATATCCTGCAACATCCCCTCGAAGTCGATTCGCCCCTTGACCGTGGCGTCTATAAAGGGATTGGTGAGGGCCTGCGATACGAGTGCGGTGGCCGTGAAGGAGGTATTGGTACCCTCCATATCCAGCCGCCGGAAGTTAACTACCGAAGAGTCGGGATGGTTGCCGTTAAGGTAGAGACCCACTTCGGCGTCGAGCCTCTCGATACCGTGGGCCGACCCTTTAGTCTTTAAGGCCCCCTTGTCCAGCAGGGCCAGAAGCCGGATATTCGGGGAGGAGTTGTCGCCGAGCCGGCCGTCAATACGGCCTTCGAGAGACAGCGAGCCTCTGGTGGTTATCTTCTTCTTATTTTGAAGGTAGTCGTCCGGAACGAATCCGAGCAGTTCGGCAAGGTTGTCGACCTTCATACCGAACACGATGTCCAGCACCAGGTTGTCGTCCACTTTTTCGACCGATCCGTCCGTGGAGAACGGGAGGTCGTTGAGCAGCAGTTTGGCGTCGGCGAACTCGATGCGGCCCCGGTAGAGGTCAAGTTTACTCTCGAACCGCAGCGACAGATCGTTCTCCAGCGTGTAGGCCGGGCTGTCGAATATAAGCGAGGAGAACCCGGTTTTGATATCGATATTCAGATTACCCCGGCGCAGTTTGTTCCGCATCCGCAGGTTGAACCCGGCGGTCTCGGCATATAGGCCGCCCGGACGGTCCTCGTATACGAAATGGCCGTTACGCACCCCGAGCCGCTGAAGGTCGATAAACGGAATCGGCGACCCGTCTCCGACCTCCCCTTCTTCCTCTTCCGAGGGCCACATGACGTTCCAGTTCTCTCGGCCCTCTTCGTCGATAAGGCCGTAGAAGAACGGATCCTCGAGAACTAACCGCTCCACGGTCACCCGGTTTTTCCTGATATAATCCATCGCGTCCACCGTTACCGAGGCCCGGGTAAACGATAGAAGGGTATCCGACAGGGCCGTCTCGCCGCCGGCAAGAGCCAGACTGTCCTTGCAGACATAGGAAATTACCTGCCCGCCGGTAAGTTCGAGGCCCACCTTCGGGAAGGTGTTCCAGAATTTCAACTCGATGCGGTCTATCTCAATCTGACCGTTTATCAGCGGTTTAACGTAGTGAAGTACTATGGGAGTCAGTTTCTCCGGCGGCAGTATGAACCATTTTACAATCCCGATGGCCGCGAGCGGAAGTATCACGAACAGTGCGAAAAACAGGGATATAATAGTAATCCAAATCCTCCTTTGCCTGGGTTTCATGGGCCGTAGGTTTAATTATTATTTTACACTTCCGGCCCCTCTATGGGTCGGCAGCCGCCTTAATATTCGATAATATAACTGTAACGGGTATTTCTTATTGCCAAAGGGGTTACATACACGACAAAATTACGCACATCCTCCTGGATTTCCAACCCGTTATCTGCCCTTTTAATCAATGGTAACCACCACGGGACGTCAGGTTGTAAATAAAAGTGGAATGCGAAACCTCCGGCCGGATGTGGCCGGGTAGTGAGTTTGCCGGTATCAGCCGCACAAAAAGAGGGGAGGTTTTATTTTCACCGCCGGAAGTGTTCGGCCGATGTTATGCATGAATTTTGCAACCTATCCGTTGCCCACGGCGTCCGGCGGGAACACCTCCGATGGCCGCGGGCGGCAAACAACGGCCCGAACGGGACCGGGCCGAACGACTGTAAACAATATAATTCGACAAATATGGAAAATTACACTTCTGCCGTAGACACTTACCGCAACGCCATCCGTTACTGGTGGCTCGGCCCGCTTCTGGGGGCGCTTATCTTCATAATGGGTATCGTGGTGTTCATGCACCCGGGCGAGAGCTACGCGGCCCTTGCGATAGTATTCGGTCTGCTGATACTCTTCTCGGGTATCGTCCAACTGTTTCTGGGGATAAATATGCCCCGGCATACCGGCAGGGGATGGCTGATTGCCAGCGGGGCCATCGAGATTGTGCTCGGTATTATCCTGACCTTCAACATAGGACTGTCGGCAATGGTACTGCCGTTCTTTCTCGGATTCTGGCTTCTGTTCCGCGGGATGACCGTAATCGGCACGGTAAGCCAGATGCGCCACGAAGGCATACCGGGCACGGGCTGGACCATATTCTGGGCCATCATGCTTATCATTACCGCATTCCTCGTACTGATATTCCCGGCCGTGGGGGCGGGTGCGCTCATACTGTGGCTCGGTATTTCGTTTATGTTCGCCGGACTTGCGCTAATATTCCTCGGCATCCAACTGAACGGCATGCGGAAGCATGTCGGGGAGAGGGTATAATACCGTAACCGTCATGGCGAACAGGCGTTCCGGGATAAAACTCAAATGGCATATATTGTCGCACCTCGGCGACAACCAGCTCGTATGGATGTACGAGGAGACCGGGGTGCGCGAATATTTCTCGGAACTGTTCATGCGCTACCTCCCGCTGATTTACGGGATGGCCCTGAAATACGTCCCGGACGAGGAGCAGGCGAAAGATTCGGTAAAGCGGCTCTTCGACGTCCTGCTCGAAGAGTTCGACCGGAGCGACCTGACCAACGACGTGTTCCGCGACTGGTTATACCGCCACTCGCATGAGTTTTATGTGGCCTATGCCAAACAAAACCGTCTCCACGAGCGGAACTACTTCGCCACCCGGATGGAGAATGGCCTGAGCGACCGCGCATTCGAATGCGCCGGAATATTGGAGTCCGGAAGCGACGAATCCCAAGACCTGCTCGAGACCGCGCGTCCGTACCTGTCGAAGCACGAATATACGTGCCTCGAGCTGTTCTTCATCAGGCGCCGTTCATTCCGCAGTATCTCCTCGGCGACGGGTTATCTTGCCGGGTCGGTCAAAAGGTACATAGAGACCGGGCTCGAGAAGATGGCCGCCATGCCGGAACTCGAACCGGTGCTTTAACACTTTACAGGATGAAACTTCTGAACTATATAAAGGGCGACACCCGGGGGCAGTCGTCGCGCGAGATTGAGAAACGTTCGCTGACCGACCCGTTTCTCTCGGAGGCCATAGACGGTTACGAATGCCGCGCGGGTATGGGCGCGGAGCATATAAAACGCATCGGCGAGCTGGAGCGGGATATACTGAACAAGACCATAATGCCAAAGAACAACTGGCTGCTGTGGGTATGGATATCCCTCGCGCTGGTAGTGGTGTGCCTTGCGCTTATCTGGTATCTCACTAAATTGCAGGCTTAAGCGGTATAAGTTTCAATAAAAAAAACGGCACCCTTCTTACGGGGTGCCGCTTTGCTGTAACTATCCTATCTACTCAATCTTAATAAATATATTTAAGTGTCTGAGTTCATTGGGGTTCCACCAAGAATCCGTAGTCGGAATATCGACCTCTATTATCTGACCCTGCATTCCTCTTAGATCCAGAGCCACCATACTGTTCTCATAAGTGTCTACATCTTCTGCGTAGACAAAACAGTTAGGAGAAATATTCAATACATCGGCCCTTGTCATAAAACGAACTTTTACCGATTGTAAATCTATTCCCCATTGAAATGTGGTATTATAATACATTCTGGTGGTGGTATATCCCTGCCAAATCATACCCGGTGTACTTGAATTGAGTACCCTTGTCTGTCCGTTACTTCCGATGAATGTGATATCGGTTATCTCCCAATAACCATACGGTGTCTCTATATTACTTTCCAAAGTAATGGAACTGGCCCCTCTTGTTACTGCATCGGTTGCGGGGTCTTGTTCGGTAGCGATAACTTCTTCGGGGCCGATAGAACATGCGGCCATCAGGCATACGGCCGAAATCAATAAGGCAATCTTCTTCATAATAAGTTAATTCTTAGAGGTTAATATCCATAAATATAAGAACTTCCCAGTCGAAAAACCTGCCGGAAACAGACGTCGTTATAATATATTCGGCCCTATACAATAACACAAACGCTTCCTGCGTTAGTATAGTGTAAATCAGTAACAAACCACCAAAACTATACATACCCTTTCCGGGGAGCCTCCGCGCTCCCCATTTTTATTTCCGGTCGGCCCTCCTCCCCCGGAAATCCCGGCGCGGTCCCTTCCCTTTTCTGACCGCCTCACACACTGCCCGACCCCGCCGTACCGTCACCGCCCGGCTTGCCGCCGCAACTATAACCCCCTTAAATTTTTTTCGGACCGTTTGCGGCATTATCTATGGATTTCTATTATTAATTTTACACCTTCTTACCTAACTGGCATGGCATCTGAAAAAGAAGCGGCGGCAAGGATTTCGGAACTCCGCGACCGGCTCAACGAACACAATTACAGGTACTACGTCCTTAACTCGCCCACGGTGAGCGATCGGGAGTACGACCGGGATATGGAGGAACTGGTGCGGCTCGAAGGGCTGTACCCGGAGCTGGCCGACCCCAACTCCCCGTCCCGGAGGGTGGGAAGCGACCTTACCGCGGAGTTCCGTAGCGTGGCCCATCGCTTCCCGATGCTCTCCCTGTCCAATACCTACTCCATCGACGAGGTTCGCGACTTCGTGAACCGCGTGGACAAGGAGACGGCGGGAGCCTCATACGTCTGCGAACTGAAATTCGACGGCACCGCCATCAGCCTTACCTATGAAAATGGGCGGCTGGTGCGGGCCGTAACACGCGGCGACGGGGTGACGGGCGACGACGTTACGGCCAATGTCCGCACCATCCGCAGCATACCCCTCCAACTCAAGGGCGACGATTGGCCCGCGCTTTTCGAGATACGGGGCGAGATATTTATTCCGCTGGAGGTCTTCAAACGGCTGAACGACGAGCGCGAGGAGGCGGGCGAACAGCTGTTCGCCAATCCGCGCAACGCGGCCGCGGGCACACTCAAGCAGCAGAGCTCTGCCGTTGTGGCGCGGCGCGGCCTCGACAGCTTTCTCTATTCCCTCGCGGGCGACGGCCTGCCCTACGACACCCATTGGGAAAATGTTCAAAAGGCACGCGATTGGGGCTTCAAGATTTCCGACCGGATGGCCCTATGCCGGACCGTGGAGGAGATAGAACGGTACATAACCGATACCGACTCAATCCGCCATACCCTGCCCTACGATACTGACGGGGTGGTAATCAAGGTCAACGAATATTCCGTCCAGCGGCAGATGGGCACCACCTCCAAGGCCCCACGCTGGGCCGTGGCCTACAAATTCAAGGCGGAGCAGGCATTGACCGAACTGGAAAAAATCACGTTCCAAGTTGGACGCACCGGGGCGGTTACACCCGTGGCGAACCTGCGGCCGGTGCTGCTGGCCGGAACCACCGTAAAACGCGCTTCGCTCCACAATGCCGACCAGATTGCCCTGCTCGATGTCCGGGAACGCGACTGGGTCTATGTGGAGAAGGGCGGCGAAATTATACCGAAAATAACCGGGGTCGAACTGTCCCGGCGCCCGGCCGACAGCGTCCCGTTCGTCTATACCGACGTCTGCCCGCAGTGCGGGACGAGGCTTGAGAAAATTGAGGGTGAGGCCCGCCACTACTGCCCCAACCAGACGGCATGCCCCCCGCAGATAGTAGGCCGTATCGAGCACTTTATAGCCCGGCGGGCTTTGGATATCGACGGTCTCGGCGAGGAGACCGTCACCCTGCTGTACGAGGAGGGCCTCGTAAACGACCCGGCCGACCTCTATACCCTCCGTGCCGAACAACTCTCGCCCCTGCCCCGGCTCGGGGAGAAATCGGCCGACAATATTATCCGCAGTATCGAAAATTCCCGCAACGTGCCGTTCCACCGGGTGCTGTACGGCATCGGAATCCGGTTCGTGGGCGAATCTACGGCCAAGAACCTCGCGGCCCATTTCGGTTCGCTGGACGCAATTATGACCGCCACGGCCGAAGAACTTGCCGAAGCCGAAGAGGTGGGTGGAAAAATCGCCGTCAGCATCCTCGACTATTTCGCCGACGAAAAAAACCTCACGATGCTCGCCCGGCTCCGGCAGGCGGGACTGCAGTTCGAATCGGCACAGAAGGAGTTCGTGTCGGACCAGCTGAACGGCTTTGCATTCGTAATATCGGGAACCTTCGAGCGCCACTCGCGCGACGAACTCAAGGAACTTATCGAGCTCCACGGCGGGAAGAACCTTGCGGCGGTCTCGTCCAACACTGATTTCCTGCTTGCCGGGGAGCGTATCGGGCCTTCCAAACTCGCCAAGGCTAAAAAATTGGGTGTGGCCATAATCGACGAGGCGGAGTTCGAGAGGATGATAACAGCCGGGGATACCCGGTCGAGAGTCACTGAAGAAACCGGGCACAGCGGCACCGGTGAAAGCGGAAAAAACGGCCTCCCGCCGGATACATCCGGTGAGTTGGGCGGCCGGACGGGTGAAGCCGGAAAAGACGGCATATTGGGTGGAATGGCGAGGGATAGGGTCCCGTCGGACGGCACCGGGTCGGAAGGCGTAAGGCCGAATCTATCCCGGAAAGGCGGCGGCAAGACGGAGGGAGACGGGGAAGAAGGTAACCGACCGGCTATACTCGGGAAGAATGGAAACAGGACAGGGGAAAAAAGCGAGAACGGCGGCTTGCACGCGGGACAAACCGGTACCGGAGCCGCCCCGTCTAAGGCCGGTACCATACACGATGAACCCGGGCCGGGCGCTTCTTCCGACAGCACCACACCCGAGGCTCCGGTGCAGCCGGAACTTTTCTGACCGCTTTGGTAACCGGGGCGCCCGCATGTTACTGCCTATGGTGTAGTCTTGCGTAATCCTGCCGGAATTAAAATAGCAACACCGGCCGGAGGAATTGCACAAATTTTAACATACGCGCGAAAAGATATTTACCCGGCCTGCCGTATTCGGATAATTGGCCTATCTTTGCCGAAATTATACATTTTGTATGAAAACTAACATTCAGGGTGTAGGCGTGGCGCTCGTGACTCCGTTCGACGAGAGGGGCGAAGTGGATTTCGATGCTCTCGGGCGGCTCGTTCGCCACGTTACCGACGGAGGAGTCGATTATCTCGTAGCCCTCGGTACCACTGCCGAGACGCCTACCCTTTGTGCCGAAGAGAAGCGCGATATCGTGGCTTGTATAAAGGAGACCAACTGCGGCAGGTTGCCCGTCGTGGTCGGAATAGGCGGCAACTCCACCCGCGAGGTGGTGGAGAATATCCGTAAATTCGATCTTTCGGGCGTCGATGCCCTGCTGAGCGTGACACCTTATTATAACAAACCCTCTCAGGAGGGATTGTACCGCCATTATGAAACCGTCGCGGCCGAGTCGCCGGTACCGATAATCCTCTATAACGTACCGGGAAGGACCGGGGTGAACATGTCCGCGGAGACAACCCTCCGCATCGCCCGGGAGGTGCCCAACGTGCTCGGTGTCAAGGAGGCGTGCGGCCTTATCCCGCAGATGGCGCGAATCCTGCGCCATCGGCCGGAAGGGTTTATGGTCATTTCGGGCGACGACTGTTTCTGCCTACCGCTCTCGGTAATGGGCGGCGACGGGGTAATATCGGTTGCGGCCAACGCCTTCCCCCGCGAGTTTTGCGCCATGGCCGACGCGGCCGGGCGGGGAGAGAACGCCGTGGCCTCGGAACTGTTCATGCGCCTGTTCGAGCCTATGGAAGCCTTGTTCGAAGAGGGTAACCCGGCGGGCATCAAAGCCGCTCTCGCCATCAAGGGGATAGCCCGGCCGGGTGTGAGGCTACCGTTGGTGGAGGCCTCCGCAGGGCTGGTATCCAGAATGGAACGGCTTATATCGGAGAACTCCCTGTGAAACTCCAGGCGGCCGGGATTCTTTCCCCCGCATAAAAACTATTTGAGCCGGGTTTCGACGACCCGGCTAATATTTTGCGTAATTTCGCGTTATACTTCGGAACGGCAATAATCGAACGATGAGAAGACTAATCGCACTATTTACGGTAATTATCCCTTTGGGGGCCGCGGCGCAGGTAATGGTCCCGGACGACGACTATATACTCAGGGCCACTATCGACTATGAGTCGCCCTACTACTATCCGTCGCTTATGCTCCGCTACGAGGCGGGCGACACCACCCTCACGCGCGAGGATTACCACTACCTATATTACGGCTACGCGTTCCAGGAGGATTACAAGCCGCTCGAACCTGTGACAGGCGAACCGATGGTTCTCGCCCTGCTGGAAGCGTACCCCGAGCCGGACTCCTTGCAGGCCGCCGAGCTGGTGCATGCCGCCATGCAGGTGTTCCGGCAGGACCCGTTCAGCCCGCGCAACATTAACTTCCTCGCGTACGGCTATGCCATGATGGGGGACAGCGTGAACGCGGCGGTCAATGCCGACCGGCTCGATAAAATACTATGGGTAATCGAGAACTCCGGAACGGGACTTAACGAGAAGTCGCCCCGGCACGTCCTCTGGTTCGCACATACCAACGACTTCATCGCCGCACAGGGGTCGGCAATCGAGAGTCGGCTCGTGAAGACCAAGACCGTGGAATATGTCAGGCTTACCGATAAGGACGCGAACAACATGAAGGGCTACTATTTCGATTTCGGCCGCGTGTACCGCAACAGCCCGGACAACCCGGTCCGCAACCGCAGCTCCGAAGGTTTCGAACTGAACGGTATACGGCTCGGCCGCAACCGCAATACCGGTACGCCTACAAGGTAATCCGGTTTAAAGAAATTTCCGTATTCCAACTATAAGCCGGTAGATCCTTCACTGCGTTCAGGATGACATATTTTTTTGGCCGGCCGAGATAACAGCACGCCGTATAAGACATCGGTAACCCTCGTTACCTGCGTTCCTCTGGATGACGAATTCCAAATGTCATTCCGAGTCAGGCGAGGAATCTGCCGCTGAATATATATTGGCAGGACCTTTACCTTTATCTGCTCCTCTATATAGAAATAAATGTCGTTCCGACCGAAAGCGAGAAAACTGCCGCCGGGTTTATGGATATAGCGAAGTCCGTACCGTACCCTATCGGTCGTAGTCCGTAACGACGAAATCGCTGTTAAACTTTATCTCCAGCCCGTTCGACAGCTCCACCTCGTAACCCCGGCCCGAGTTCTCTATTTTCCTCACGGAGACGTCCGGATGTTTGGCTTCGAGGTAAGAGCGTATCTGCTGCGGCAGGGCGCTTACCGGGACGGAGTTCCCGTGGGAGCATTTAATCTCTTTCCAGACTCCGTCACCACCGGCTTCGATTCCCGTACCGTCCGACAGGACTACTTCGTATTTTTTCCGGCCGAGACCCTCTTTCTCCAGCATAGCATAGGCCACGCTCTCACCGGGAAAGTCCTGCTCGATGAGTGTCTGTAACGGCTGGGGCAACTCCTCCACGGTAACGGCCTTTTTACCCCCGCAACCCGAAATCAATAACAGTATGGCCACAGCGGCCACAATTCCTGATACCTTCATAAGAAAACATTTTAGTTGTCCGAAAACCTCTTTTTAATAAAGATACCGTTATTTTTCTAAATTTCAACCCTTATCAAACGGAAAGAACAGTAATCTACAAATAAAAAACCGGCCTGCACCAAGGTGAAGCCGGTTTACTTCATGTCCCGGAGGATGGCCTATTTTTTCGTTTCGGTCGCTTCGGGTACCCTCATAATCATGGTCTTATCGACCCGGATGGAGGTATTGCTATCCACATCGAGAAGCACGTACCCATCCTTTATCTCCTTAATCGTACCGTAAATCCCGCCGGCCGTGATAACCTTCTGGCCTTTGGTAAGGGCTTCCCGGAATTGATTCATCTCCTTTTGCCTCTTCTGCTGAGGTCTCATCAGGAAGAAATAGAAGACGGCCACGAAGAGGACCAGCATAATTATCATGTTCATGCCTCCGCCGCGGGGCGCCACAGGTTCTGCCTGGAGCAGAATTGTAAGTAAATTCATTTCGTATCTTTTTGTTCGTTAAAATTTCGGTTCTCACCCGGGTAGACCCAAAGGTAACTAAAAATTCTTTGGTAATTATATGCAGGCTTCCACTAAGGTGAAAAGTGCGTCTCTCGTTACAGACGTGCCGTCCGCCGGGGGCGGAATGGGGACTACTAAAAAGTTACCAAATTTTTATTCCACATCCGCGGTAACCACCAGCGTGTAGCTACCCGCATCCGAGGAGGTTTTGATATAGAGCGTTTTATATACCCAGCCGTTAATACCCCGCGAGTCGAACTCTATCTGCATCGGGGCCTCTTCACCGGCTTTTAGCGGGCGCTTCGGGTAGTCGACGTCCACGCAGCCGCAGGTCTTATCTATATCCACAATCACCAATGGGGTATCGCCCGCATTACGGAGGGTGAGCATCCGGGTCACCGTCTCGCCGCTGCGCATCCGGCCCATATCCACCGTGTCCGCACCGCGATACCTTATAAGCGAATCCGACATCGCCACAACCTGCGCCGCAGGTGAAACCGCCGTCGCAGACTGCGCTTGCGCCACATCGGCGCCTCTGCCTGCATTCGCGCCCCGTCCGCCGCAGGCGGCCATGAGCAAAGCCATTATAACGGTAAAGGTCATCGGTAAATTCTTCATGTTATTCGTTTTGTGACAACTGCAATACCTATGCCGCCTGTCCCGTCCTCAAATGCCTCTATACCAATCCGCGGCCTGTCTTTACTATTCGGCCCTCCTCTTTCAGGACGTTGATTACCTTGTCGAGCACCCCGTTGATAAAATGGCTGCTGCCGGGTGTGCTGTAAAATTTCGATATCTCTATGAACTCGTCCAGCGTTACCTTCACAGGTATCGACTCGAAGGTGGTCAGCTCGGCGATGGCGGCCGCCATTATCACGTTGTCCATAAAGGCTATACGGTCCACATCCCAATTCTGTGTAAACCGCTCTATATATTGAAGGTAGTCGTTGTAGTTCACCACGGCCCTGCGGAACAGCTCCTTGTAGAATTCGCGGTCGTCCTCGTTTTTAAATTTCGAAGATATCGGCAGGTCGGGCTGCCCGCGGCGCGAGGAGTTGATGGTCTTCATGGCCAGTATCAGCGCGAAGTCTATATCGTCCGCCCACCAGGCCGACTGCTCCTCCACCACCTCCTCCAGCAACTCGTTGTTCTCCACCTCATTCAGGTAAAAGTCCTCCACGAATTTACGGTCGTCGTTATACGTATTCTCGGGGGCCTCCATGTACGCCTTATAGTAATCGCTCCCGACCATCGAGTCGTACAGGCTCTTTATTAGTTCCGGGTAACGAACCCATCCGAGCGACCTCTTCTCGAGGTAGTCCGTCAGTTTGGGGCTGTTCTCAATCTGCGCGATAAGCTGGTTGTCGATGAAACGGGTATTGGGATTGAGGTCCTCTTTGGTGGGAAGTTTTTTCGACCGGGCGATTTCTATCCGTGAAGAGGCGTAGCGCATAACGTCTACGATAAGCCAAAGCATCTGGTTATAAAGGTCATACGTCTTATCGACACTCGAAGTCAGGTTTTTCTCGGAAGTGATAAGCGAATCGGCTTCCGATTTAAAATGGGCATAAAGGGCCTTTACAACCTTTATTCTGAGCAATCTCCGGCTAAGCATAATATAATAGAACTTACGATAATATTTTTACGGCACAAACCTACGGATTTTTTCCGGTATAGCACACTCCCGCCGACCGATTTAACGCGAAATTAAGAAATAATGACGACTGCGGCAGGTACGCAAGGCCGGAGGTTCCGACACTTCACCGCGCCCCCCGCGGAACCGGCACCGGTCCGCATCGGGCTATAAATCCCGGGGATATATCGGAAGCCTGCCGCTATTTTTGTACTTTTGCACCGAACCCTTTGGAATGAGACGATGTACGATGTAGTGATAATAGGCGCCGGGGCGTCGGGAATGATGGCTGCCGGAAGGGCCGCTTCGGAAGGCCGCAAGGTGCTTGTGGTCGAGAAAATGGAGAAAGCGGGCCGCAAGGTGCGCATTTCGGGCAAGGGCCGGTGTAACGTCACCAACACCCGTGAGAGGGATGAATTTCTGGGCCATGTACGGGCCGGGCGGGAATTTTTCGCCCGGTCGTTCGACCGGTTCGACAACCGCTCGGTAATCCGTTTCTTTCGCGACGAGGGGGTAAAGCTGGCCTTCGAGCGGGGCGAACGGGTTTTCCCCGACAGCGGCAAGGCCTGGGATATTGCCAACGCTCTATACGACTACGGCGTTGAGGCCGGTGCGGAGTTTATGTTCCACACCACGGCTACCGGCATACGCACCGTGGCCGGGAAGGTCACCGGTGTGGATATCCGCACCCGCAAGGGCTACGAGCGTAAAGTGGATTGCCGTAATGTGATTATCGCCACCGGCGGGGCCTCCTACCCCGCCACCGGCTCGACCGGCGACGGGTACCTCTTTGCCGACCGCCTCGGCCACCGGGTGGAGCCCGTACGGCCTGCGCTGGTGCCTTTGGCAGCTGGCGGGGACATAGCCGCGCGCCTGCGTGGAGTAAAACTGAAGAACACGGGGGTAACGTTGATAGTGGACGGGGAGGCCGTGGCCCGGGAGCACGGCGAGATGGAGTTCGGCACCCGCGGTCTGGAAGGGGCCGTGATACTGCGGCTCAGCCGCACGGCGGTGGACGCGCTAATAGAGGATAAGCAGGTCGAGCTCGGCCTCGACCTTAAAACCGCCCTCGACATCCCTACTATCGTGGCGCGCATCGGGCGCGAGGTGGAGGCGGACGGGGAGCTTACCGTGCTCGGGTTGCTCCGCAAACTGCTTCCGGCGCCGATGGTTCCCGTATTCTGCGATACCGCATCACTGCGGCCCGACGCTCCGGTTTCGTCGCTTACCCAGGAGGACCGCGGGCGGATTGCCGCCCTGTTGAAGGATCTCCGGATAGAGGTGGCCGATTATGGGCCGTTCGAGGAGGCGGTTGTTACGGCGGGCGGGGTGAGCACGGTCGACGTAGACCCGGAGACCCTCGAGTCCCGGCTTGTGAAAGGTCTCTATTTCGCCGGGGAAGTATTGGATATCGATGCCGATACCGGAGGTTATAATCTTCAGGTTGCCTTTTCCACGGGATATGTGGCGGGCGGCCTTGGCGGCAGCAGGTGAATTTATCCGGAAAATAACGCCCGACAGGGATACCCCGATAACCGGACACCGGGAAAGACTTTACCGGGTCGGAATAAACCCGGAAGTCCGGTGCGGCAATTATCACCTCCAGTGGGCAACCAGAGAGAAACCAGATTAACTTGCTGACCTATATATAGTTTAAACTTGGCAATCGGATTAAATAAGATAAGCCGTCTACCTTCGATGATGGCCCCGTATCTGCGGCTTCGCCACACGCGGGGGCACGGCATCCACTCCCCGTTCGTATACGGGCTGGTCCGCAACGCGCTGATGTTCGGGAGCGGACCGGACGGGGCGGACGGCGAACTTTACGAAGCGCTCCGCTCCTGCGGTGTTAACCGCCGCCGGGCCGCCCAACTGCAAAACCTGCATAATTATTGCGAATACCGTCTTGCGGGCGTATTCACCGCTCCGGATGGCCGCAGTCAGCCGGAACGGAATGCGATATCAGAGAATGCCCCCGAAGGATGTTCTACCGAAGGATACTCGACCGAAAGGTGTCCGACCGAAGAGTACACGATCGAAAGGTGCACGACCGAAGGATGCTCTACGGAAAAGTCCTCGACCGAAGAATGTTCGACCGAATGGAATGGGAAGGCACCCGAATGGAATATGGAAACCGGCTACGGTTTTACATACGGGAAAGAAAACGTTATCGAAAACAATGCTCTACCCGGCCCCGGTATCCTCGCACCCGATATGTCCGGCTCCACAGGTGCCGTGGCGAAGACGGAGCCGGAAGTTTCCGCGGGGCTTTCTGCCGTCCGGTGGCTCACGGGCGCGACCGGACAAGGTATACTGAGGATATTCACAAAGGGGTGTCCGGTTCAGGTAATCCGCGCGGAAGCCCGGTGTTTCCGGGTCGAACAGGGTGCCGCGGCGGTGCTCTCACCGCGTACCGACAGGGATAGATACCGGTTATGCACCGAACTGGCCGCGGCCGGTGATTGTATCAGTATCGACAACAGGGGTTTCGTTCTCTTTATCTACGGAAGCGGGCTCACCCCGAGACACTATAAATTATAAGGCTATGAAAATATATACTAAGACAGGCGATCAGGGTACCACTTCGCTCTCCTTCGGCGATAGGGTCAGCAAGGACGATCCGAGGGTGGAGGCCTACGGCACCGTGGACGAGCTGACGGCCGTTCTGGCCTACCTGCGCGACAGTATGGACCCCGTAAAGACTTTTCTGGACGATTACCGCGATGATTTGAAAACCATACTCAACACCCTGATGAGCGTAGAGGCTCTCCTGGCGACAGGGGAGGACGGCCGGTTGAAAATTTCCGGTGTCTCCGACGGCGATATTCGTTACCTCGAGGAGAGGATAGACTATATCACCGCCCAGCTACGGCCCGTGACTCGGTTCACCATCCCCGGCGGCCATCCGCTGGTATCGCTCTGCCACATCTGCCGTACGGTATGCCGCCGTGCGGAGAGGGCGGCCGTCAAGGCCGCGTCGCACTATCCGGTAGCGGCAGGTTCCCTCTCCTACCTTAACAGGCTGTCGGATTACCTTTACCAGCTGGGCCGCAAACTCAGCGACGAATACGACATCCCGGAGGAGTACTGGGAACCGGAATACACAGCGCAATAACCTTATTAACCGGGAGTTAGGAGGTACGGACAGATAGTTGACAAAATATTTACGTGAAAGTTTAGGTATTACCAAAAAATTAATATTTTTGTGCTCCTTAAACATAGCCGTACAATATTAATGAACGTTTAAATTCAAACACTATGTACTGGACTTTAGAGTTGGCATCGAAATTAGAGGACGCTCCCTGGCCCGCAACCAAAGAGGAACTTATAGACTATGCGATACGCTCGGGTGCCCCCCTCGAAGTTATAGAGAACCTCAACGAAATGGAAGACGAAGGCGAAGTATACGAAAGCATCGAAGATATCTGGCCCGACTACCCCAGCAAAGACGATTTCTTTTTCAACGAGGACGAGTATTAGCGGCATTTTTCCGTTAAATTCCACAGAATAACGCCCTTATAAACTTACTTAAGCGACCTACACAAGGTCGCTTTTGGTATTTTATACACTTACTTAGACTAATAAACTTACTTAAATATTGACTACATTTGCCTAATAATCCTTCAAAATGACATAGAAAATGGGACGTGTAAAATCACTGTTCCATAAGGTTAATAAACTTATGAATTGGTTCGCGAAAGGGTGATGACGTTGTGACGATAATTACCTACATTAAAACTAAGTGAATTAATCGTATATTAATAAGATGCATTCTTTATTCTATGGAAATTAAACATAACGATATTCTGATCACGGAAAATAATCCATTTGATAATTGTCAGCTTGAACGCAAGCGATATGCTGATATCTTAACATCCATCATTACTCATTATAGAGACGGATTCGTGCTTGCGCTGAATGGGGAATGGGGAACAGGGAAAACAACATTCGTTAGAATGTAGCAACAGGATTTAATAAATAAAGGTTTTGGTACACTATATTTCAATGCATGGGAGAACGACCTTCAGTCCGACCCGATGATTGCAATCTTGGGTGAATTTAAAAAACTATTGGGAGAAAAAGATGATACAAACTTCAAAAAGGTGCTTCAAAAAGGGGCAATCGTATCAAAAAATGTTTTACCGGGTGTAGCCAAAGCAATCGTTAAGAAATACGTTGATGTGGATGACATTGCAGAAGCAGTAGCTAATTCAGTCAAAGCCACAACTGAAATATTTTCTCAAGAAGTGAATGAGTATTCAAAGAAAAAAGAAGAATTGGATAACTTTAGAATATCTCTGTCACAATACGTTTTCGACCATAGTGAAGACAAACCTATTGTTTTTGTAATTGATGAATTGGACAGATGCAGACCCGACTATGCAGTAGAAGTTTTGGAAAAGGTCAAGCATTTCTTTTCTGTGAGAGGCATAGTTTTCGTGCTTGCTATTGATAAAGAGCAGTTAGGAAACTCTATAAAGGGATATTATGGAAGCGACTACATTAATTCAGAAGAATATTTAAGACGATTTATTGATATAGAGTACAGATTACCAGAACCCAGCCCTAAACAATTTTGCCATTATCTTTATTCTTATTTCGACTATGATAAATTTTTTGCTACGGCTGAACGAGAACAATATTTTGGACGCAGAAATGAGGCTGAAGAATTTTTAGAGTTTGCAACAAGGTTGGTTGACAAACAAGGTCTAACATTAAGGCAAACGGAAAAATTATTTTCTCACTCCAGAGTTGCATTATATTCATTTCAATCTAATCAATTCTTATCACCCGGCTTATTTTTCTTCCTTATATTTTTGAAGACATATAAACCCAACATCTATAATAAATTAATTAATAAAAAGTATGCAGTTCAGGAATTGGCTGATGAAGTCGACTTTATACTGGAGCTTGATACGCCATACTCATCAATCAAATACAAGTATATAGAATTGATAACTTTATATGCTCGGTATGTAGAAGGTTGTAATTATTTAGATTTATTATACGACAGAAAAACCTC
>JAJBVT010000092.1:35784-81880 GCA_020859685.1 Rikenellaceae bacterium | reverse complement strand
GTATAAGTACCGATTTTTATTATCTTGGTGGCACATCACCGGCACCGCTATGCCGCCCAATATTAAACTCACCGCCATCGGGTCGCTCTGCCTTGCCGGGGCGGTAACGGGTGCCGCGGGCGCAGGTCCCGAGAGCAGACCCAACGTTATCTACATACTCGCCGACGACCTCGGTATCGGGGACCTCGGTTGCTACGGCCAGACGAAAATCAAGACCCCCGGCATCGACCGCCTTGCCGCCAACGGTATGATATTCACACAGCACTACTGCGGCAGTACGGTAAGCGCCCCGTCGCGGGCGTCACTGCTGACTGGCAAACACACGGGCCACAGCTATATCCGCGGCAACCGGAATCATGTGTGCGAAGACGGCCTTTCGTACAACCTGCCGCTGGCCGCATCGGAGGTAACGGTTGCCGATATATTCCGGGATGCGGGCTACTCCACCGCCTGCTTCGGCAAATGGGGCCTCGGCGGCCCGGGCACCGAGGGGGAACCCTACCTGCACGGGTTCGACCGCTTTTTCGGATACCTCGGCCAGTCGCACGCCCACCGGTATTACCCCGATTTTCTGTTCGACGATACCGAGAAGGTCTACCTCGACCACAAGGTCTATTCGCACGACCTTATAATGGATAAGGTGCTCGAATATATCGACGCGCAGGCCGGAGGGCCGTTCTTTATCTACCTCGCCCCCACCATCCCCCACGCGGAGCTGATTGTACCCGAAGGAGAACTGGGCGAGTACGAAGGGGCGTTCTGTGAGACACCGTTTCCCGGCACGGACAACCACTGCGCCCAGCCGCAACCACGTGCCACCTACGCGGCGATGGTATCGCGGCTCGACCGCGATGTGAGCCGGATTATGGAGGCGCTCGAAAGACACGGCATCGCCGGGAATACCATTGTGATGTTCACCTCCGACAACGGGGTCCACCGCGAAGGGGGCCACGACCCCGATTTTTTCAAGAGCGCAGGGCCGTTCCGCGGCATCAAGCGGGACCTCTACGAGGGTGGGATACGCACCCCGTTCGTGGTGCACTGGCCAGCCGGTATAGCTCCCGGCAGGGTCTCCTACCATGTATCGGCATTCTGGGACTTCCTCCCCACCGTATGCGACATTCTCGATTGCCGGCCACCCGCGGGTATCGACGGCATTTCGTTCCTGCCCGAACTTACCGGCCACGGCGAGCAGCTGCGCCACGGCCACCTCTACTGGGAGTTCCACGAGTCGGGCGGCCGCAGGGCGGTGCTCCGCGATAACTGGAAACTTATCCAACTGGATGTGGACGATCCGGCCGCCACAAGGTTCGAACTCTATAACTTGTCGTCCGACCCGGGCGAACTGGCCGATGTCTACGCGCAGTATCCCGGAATCGCCGCAGAGCTGAAAAAGGTGATGCTCGACAGCCGCACCACCAACCATACGTGGAACTTTACCGGGCAGTAACCGCCCTGAGAATCCATTCATAATAAAAGGGCCCGCTTTTCGCGGGCCCCGTCGTTTTCTTCCTGATTTTTTCGAATAGCGGTACATTCCGCTTACCGACTGGAGGGTATACCCCGGGAAACCGGAATCATATACCGAACAACTTCAGGTATGCGGCGCCGAAGTCGCGGTTCTCTATCCCGGCAACCGTCTCCGAGGCACTTTCCCGCAGGCTTTTCATCAACCATTCGGTGTGGTGCGGCCACTGGCCGTCCATCACGATAAGGAGTTCGACCAACGGGATTACGGCGCGCTGCCTGGCGTACTCCTCGTTTATCTCGTCTGACTCCCACCTGATACAGTTCTCCGCATCCCCCAGAAAGGCGCCGTACCGCCAATAATCCGCCAGCAGGGCCATCGTAAGACAGCACATATAACGGCGTTCGGCATACCGCCACCCGTCAACCACGTCCTCCAGCATCGATACGGAATTTTCCCAGTACAAATCGAGGGCGGCCCGCCGTAGGCTGTCGTTGTCCTGCCGGTCCGGTGTGGTGAGCACCTCCGCTAAAAAAGCGTTAACCTTATCCGCTTCCTCCTGATGGGTCGGGTTAGGGTCGCGGTATCGGCAATATTCCAGAATAAACTCCGTCAATCCATCCCGGTCAGGCACGGTCGCCTCACCCTGCGCCGTGGCCGGGGATGCGGGCAGAGCAAGCAGAGTGAATGCTATAAAGAAGAATTTCATATCGGTATCGTACTATAACACTACCCTCTCCGGAGAAGGTAATCCGACATGTAATGGTCGGAAACCCCATACGCCGACCGGGACTCGTCTCCCCGTTCCGGCCCTACACCGGCTGACAAAACCACCGGTCCACGCGGCCGTCGCTCTATACGTCGTGCACCCTGAGAGTCTCCCCGGCGTCCTCGGCTACGGCCCGTTTCCATTTCTCGGTATAACCCGGCTGGTCGGGCGATGCGGGGATAACCGGGCTGTGGCCGTTGTCGATAAACCCGCCCGGGCCTTCCTTCTTCACATTGCCGTCTATATATTTAACCATAAGGTATTTATCGAGGTCCACCCATCGGTCGAACATCCGCTGGGCGGTATAGACCGAGTAGTCGGTAAGATATTTCTTCTGCTTGGCGACACTGCGGTAACGCGATGCCACGCGGTCGATTTTTTCCACCTCACCGAGTATTTCGTACTCCCACTCGTCCACGGCTTCGCGTACGGCTCTGCCCACGACGTTATAACGCAGGTAGGCGAACTGCGCCACCCGGTTGTAAATCCAGAAGGCGGCCGTTTCCGAGTATTCCAGTATATGGCCGTTACCCTCGCGGAAGCACTCCGGAACGTCTGTCACCGAACAGTAGATGGGTGTAAGCGACGAGGTCGCCGCATCGTCCACCCCGAACCAGAGTATGCCGCCCACCGGGTCGGGCAACCAGTTGCGCGACTGGCTCACGAACCAGAAACCGGTCTGCTGCGTCGCGATTGCCCTCTCGTTCACATACTCCACGCCGTCCACCTCGAACGACATGGGCCGCCACCTGTACGGCAGCTCCTCGCCGCCCGCTCCTATATCGGTGGTCATATCCATCGGGGTACCCTCGTAGTGGTCGCGCATCGCGTCGAACACCTCTTTGGGAGAAATTTTCCGCGACGGCTTCACCCACAGCGGCATGGGGTTATTCTTATTATGACCCATCGCGTAGTCGATATACCGGTCCATATCCGGGGCGAACATATTGAAGAAGCTCCAGACCCTCGCTTCGCAGCCGCGCATGGCGCTGAAATCGAGCGGGGCGTAGGCGTCGCAAAACCGGAAATTCTCGTCCGGCCCGGCGTAGTATCCCCTCTGCCGTGCGAAGTCGATAACGTCCGGCGAGTAGAGACAGTTCTCCGGGTCGTTGAGCGGGAACTCGGCGATACGGGCCTGATTGGCATGGGCGCAGATATAGCCGTCCGGTATACGGCGGGCCACCCATACGATGCCTTTGAATACGTTGCCGCCCTGCGGGGCCTCGCGGTATCCCTTGCCGATAAGCTCCATTATCCACGCTTCGTTCGGGTCGGCGATGGAGAACGACTCGCCGCTCGAGGCGTAGCTGTACTCGTTGGCAAGTTCCGCTATTATGTGTATCGCCTCACGGGCGGTTTTGGCCCTCTGAAGGGTAATGTAGATTAGCGAACCGTAGTCGATGCCGCCCGTGGGGTCGATAAGCTCGCGTCGGCCGCCGAAGGTGGTTTCGCCTATGGCCAGCTGGTGCTCGTTCATATTGCCCACGGTCGAATAGGTCCTGTCGGCCTGCATTATATCGCCGAGGTAACGCCCCGAATCCCATTCGTGGATCCGCACCGTTTCGCCGAACCGGTGACGGCCCGGTGCATTATATTTGTATAGGCATCCGTAGAGCTGGTGCGAGTCGGCCGAGTAGCTGACCATCACCGAGCCGTCGGTGGATGCCCCTCTGGTGATTATAAAGTTGGTACAGGCAAAGGCACCCGCCGTGCCTGCGAAGACGAAAAACGCCAGTGTCAGAAATCTCTTCATGGGTTATACTATAAGTATGTATGTAAAACGGCCCGGGGTGGCGCCGTTAAAATTGATGCGTACCGGACAAATTTAACAAAAAATATGGTAATTTTGGTCTTCAACCGAGCGCAATGGGTATAAGTGAGAACATCATAAAACTGAAAGAGGAGCTGCCCGACGGGGTGGAACTGGTGGCTGTGTCCAAAACATACCCGCCGGAGGATATCCTGAAGGCTTACGATGCGGGTCAGCGGGTGTTCGGCGA
The DNA here is from genome assembly GCA_020859685.1 of Rikenellaceae bacterium. Taxonomy (GTDB): domain Bacteria; phylum Bacteroidota; class Bacteroidia; order Bacteroidales; family Rikenellaceae; genus WRDF01. Next base: position 77,643 of record JAJBVT010000092.1, on the reverse strand, counting down.
GAGTCGCCCGCAGGAGATGAAGGCAAAGCGGGAGCAGCTGCCGGAAGATATCCGGTGGCATATGATAGGGCACCTGCAAACCAACAAGGTGAAATATATAGCCCCGTTCGTGGACCTGGTCCACTCCGTGGACAGCGACCGGCTCCTGGCCGAGATAGACCGCCAGGCCGCCCGGTGCGGCCGAAAGATAGACGTTCTTCTGGAAGTGCATATTGCCCGCGAGGAGAGCAAACACGGTTGGGATGCGGAGGAGTTGAAGGCCTACATCGCGGGCGGCGGTACCGCCGCATACGGGAACGTGCGCATCCGGGGGTTGATGGGGATTGCCACCTTCACGGAGGACACCGAGGCGGTCCGCGGGGAGTTTACCCGGCTCCGGGAGCTGTACGACGGGTTACGGGCAGGCGGTTTCGGCCCGGAATTCGATACCCTGTCGATGGGCATGACCGGAGACTACCGGACGGCCATCGAATGCGGCTCCACTATGGTGCGCATTGGCAGTATGATTTTCGGGGAGAGGGATTACGCCTGAACCGGTTTTTACGGTGCCGGACGGTTTGTTACCCGGCCCCTTACCGGTTTCGGTAAAGAGAGACTACGCCCGCACACGGGTGCATAAAATTGTTGCAACTTAACTATTGAAATATATGGACCTTACCACAAATTATTTAGGAATAGCGCTCGACAACCCGCTGATAGCGGCAAGTTCGCACCTCACCACCACGGCGGACCGGATTAAGAAGCTCGAAGAGGCCGGAATCGGCGCCGTTGTGCTCAAATCGGTATTCGAAGAGCAGATACGGGGCGAGGCCGGGTTCCTCGAAACTTTTAACACCTACCCCGAGGCCGCCGACTACCTTAACGCCTATGTCGAGCAGGAGTATATGAAGGGCCATCTCGACCTTATCTCGCAATTGAAACGCGAAACCGGCCTACCCGTAATCGCCAGTATAAACTGCGTCTCGGGCGGCGGGTGGACCGCCTATGCCGCGCAGGTCGAGGCCGCAGGCGCCGACGCGCTGGAGCTGAATATCTACATTATGCCCGCCGGGGTGGACGCCACCGCAGAGGAGGTCGAGCGGCAGTACCTTGCCATTGTCGCCGAGGTGGCGGGAAAGGTATCCATGCCGGTTTCAGTAAAACTTAATATGAGGTTTACCAACGTGCTGAATCTGTGTAAACAGATCTATTACCACGGAGGTAAAGGGGTGGTGATGTTCAACCGGCCGTTCGAGCCCGATTTCGATATCGACACCATATCGCTCGCCCACTCCACCGATGCGCTCAGCTCCCGGAGCGAACTCCGCAATTCCCTGCGCACCGTCGGGATGTGCACCCCGCAGCTGCCCGACCTGGACGTGGCGGTCTCCACCGGGGTCCATACCGGCGGGGACGCGGTTAAGTCCATACTTGCCGGGGCAAAGGCCGTTCAGCTTTGCAGCGCGCTCGGCAAGGGTTTCGGAGTGATTTGCGAAATGAAAGAGTTTATGGCCGGATGGATGGAGCGCCACGGGTTTTCATCGGTCGAGGATTTCCGGGGCCTGCTTAGCCATAACACCGACTCCGACGAAGAGCTCTACCAGCGGGTGCAGTATATGCGGTTCTTTCCGAATAAATAAGCCGAGTTTATACTATCGGATTGTTTCCTCCTCTTCTGACGGGGCCGGGGTCTCCCGGCCCTGCCATTCTCCGAGATGTTCAACATCTATTTCATAAGTATCCGCAACCCATTGGCAGGCATCGCATGATATCGGTCTCCGTAAGATAAATCAGTGAATCCGGCATAAAAAAAACTCCCGCTAAGGGAGTTTTTTTATTTAACTATTTGTCACCTTATCCTCAGCCGCCTGCCGAGTTGCAGTATGGTGGTGCGCTGGATGCCGTTAAGGCGGCATATTTGGTCGATGCTCACCCCGTAGCGGATAGCCAGTTTGCCGAGCATGTCGCCCGAGCGGATGGTATGGTAAACGGCCTCCCCATCGTCGGCCGATACCGAACTTCCCCCCGAGCCGCCGCTCTTGCCATCGTTCCGGGCGATATAATTAAGTATATCCTCGGAGGTCACCTCTTCCCCGTCGGAGTTGACCAGCGAGGCGTAGTCGTCGAAATCGTGGTCCTCCAACTGGTCCGACGCGCGCGAGTTGATATTGAAATAGGAGCGGTCGAGCGCGAAGGTCTGGTACTTTATGGAACCGTTCTCGAAGTCGAATAGGTGCTCCGGGTCGAAAGTCTGGTCGCAGTAGCGCACCTCGAAGTGCAGATGGGGACCTCGGCTGCGCCCCGTATTTCCGCCGAACCCGATTATCTGGCCCGCCTTCACGAAGTCCCCCGGCTGTACGTTCGACTTCGAGAGGTGGGCGTACCAGGTCTCCAGTCCGTTCTCATGGCGCAGTATTATAAGGTTACCGTACCCGCCCGTGTTGTATTTCGAGTAGCGCACCCTGCCGCTGAACGTGGCGTAAATCGGCTCGCCTATTTTTAGCGGAATATCCACCCCGTTATGGTTGCGGCGGCCCCGGCGGCCGTATTTGGAAAATACCCGCCCGGTAATGGGAATATGGAAATCGCTTAGCGAGGCGATAAGGTTGATATCTATGGATGCGGGCAGGTCGTTAATCTCTATGTTGCGGTAGGCGAACACCTGCTCGGTCTCCCAATTCTCATTGAAAACGGGAAGACTGCTGAGGCTGTCGCCGAGGGCTGGCTGGTAGTAGCTCCACGTATTGTTACTGTAAATTATTATCTTCACCTCCTCGTCCTGCGTGGGCAGTGTGTCGATAGGGAACTTAGTCATCTACTCCAGCGGAGGTTCAGCCGGGATACGCTGGGCGGACAGGTTTACGGCCGCCGCCAGGCAAGCCGATGCGGCCAGAATGTGGATAAGTGTCTGGTGTTTCACGGTTTTCAGATATTTCTCGGGTAGCGGTTCAACCCTGCAAATTTACAAACATTTTGAGAATTACTCGATTATTCGGCCGTTTCTTCCCTCAGCAGGCGGTCGGCCTCCTCGAGAGCGGTATAAAATTCCGCCCCGAACCGCCGTACTATCGGCTCGCGGAGCGCCTTGTAAACCGGGGTGCCGGTCGCCCGGCCGAGCGTTACGGCCGGAGAGCAGACGTTCCACCGGTGGTAGTTCAGCCCGTAGCTGCCGTCCGAGAACCGGTCGACCCTTATCGGGTAGAGGTGGCACGATATCGGTTTACGGAACGCCGTGCGGCCCTCCTTCCACGCCTTTTCTATGGCGCACATCGTCACGCCGCCCTCGCGGGTCGAATAGGCGCACTCCAGACCATCGACAAGGGTGGTGGTCAGGTCCCCGTCGCTGTCGGTAACATAGTGACCCTCCTTGCCGATGGCTTCCAGCCCCTCCGGGGTCATATAGTCCCGGTAGGCGGCAAATTCCCGCTCCAGTACGGCCGTCTCCTCCTCCTCCAGCGGAGCACCCGAATTGCCCTCCACACAACACATTCCCCTGCATTTACCCACGTCGCACATGAAATGGCTACGGATAATGTCGAGGCTTATTATTTTTCCGTCTATCTCAATCATTTTTATTCCCTGCACTATACCCGGCTTCAGGCCGTGCGAACCATGTGTCCTTTATAACCAGGTCGAACAACTGCCCGAGGTCCATCCCCGCGCAGGCGGCCTGCTGCGGCACTATACTTCCGCGGCTCATACCCGGCACCGAGTTTACCTCTATAAAATAGGGCACCCCTTCGGAAGTCACTATAAAATCGATCCTCACCACTCCGCGGCATCCGCAGGCGCGGTATACGGCCACGGTCATCCGGTTCAGCTCGGCCAGCACCGGTGCCGGGATATCGGCCGGGGTTATCTCCTCGGACATTCCCGGCGTATACTTGGCTTCGTAATCGAAGAACTCCTTTTTGGGCCTGATTTCCGTAACGGGCAGTATATATTCCCTGTCCGAGGTTATCAGGATGCCGCACCCGATTTCCCGGCCGCCTATAAATTTCTCGGCCATCACGGCGGGGCTCTCTGCCAGAGCCGCCTCCACGGCCGCCGGTATCTCCTCCGCGCGGTTGCACCGGGTCACCCCGCAGCTACTGCCGCTGGCATTGGGCTTGACGAATAGCGGCAGGCCCAGCGTAGCCGCGACCGCGGCCGCGTCGACCGGCTCACCGCGGTACAGCATCACTTCCGGGGCGGTATTGAGCCCGGCCGATGCCGCAATTCTTTTGCACAGCAGTTTGTCGAACGTGAGCACCGTGGAGGCCAGCCCGCACGATGAGAACGGTATGCCCATCATTTCGAGATAGCCCTGCAACCGGCCGTCCTCGCCGGGGGTGCCGTGAATCATAATCAGGGCGTAGTCGAGACGCACACGGCCCGCGGGGAGCGGCAGGGAGAAGTCGTTTTTATCGACCTCTGTCCTCGCCCCGTCCGGTCCGGTGTATGCCCACGAGGTGCCGCATAGGTCTATCGTGTAGACCTCGTATTTGGAACGGTCCAGCGACCGGCCCACCTGCTCCGCACTGCCGAGCGAGACCTCCCTTTCGGAGGAATTACCCCCCGCGAAAAGGGCAATATTGAGTTTCTTCATACTTCAATAAAATGTGGAGGTTAAAACCACCAACTCTCTAAGGATTATAGATATCCATATTCCGGTATTCGAATATATCACGCAGCATGCGGATATATTCGCGGGCTTCGGTATTGTCCGGGTCGAGTTCTTCGGCGCGTAGGAAATCGTTGAGCGCCTCGCCGTACTGCGACCGGCGGTACAGCAGCCGCCCCCGTTCCAGATAGGCAGGCGCCCCGGCCGCTCCCTGTCCTATCAGCCCGTCCAGCGCGTCTACTCGTCTCTGCGCGGCGTCCGCAACCCAGAGGCCCTTGTCATATATATAGTTGATAACCCCGCGGCACAGCATCCCCGAAAGGTCGCCGCCCGCTTCCAGCGCGGCCCTTATATCGGTCGAAGAGACGTCCACGCGGGGCGCCCCGCCGAGGAATACCATCCCGGAACCAATCTGTTCGAACTCCGTACCCTTGCGCGGATAAACGTATATCCGGCAGTTGTTTACAAGGAACTGCCAGTTCTTCCACCTGTGGAGCGACGGCAGGATATCCGTGCCGATAAGCAGCGAGAACCTCGTCCCGGGGTATTTGGCCGACAGGTATTGCAATGTATTTATCGTATATGAGGGCCGGGGAAGTTCGAACTCCACGTCGCTCACCTTCACATTTCTGACGTGGCTTTGCTCCCGCACCGCGATGCGGGCCATCTCGAGCCGGTCCGCCTCCGGGGCCAGCGCGTCGTCCGGTTTGTGGGGGTTCTGCGGCGATACCACCATCCACACCTCGTCGCACAGGCCCGCTTCGGCCACATACCGCGCCACGGCCGTATGGCCGTTGTGTACGGGGTTGAACGAGCCGGAATAGATAATAATTTCTGGCATATTCTATAAAGTTATCCGTCTATAAACGCTCTTATGGCTTCGGCTACCTCGGCGACCGCCTTTTCCAACTCGTCGTTCACCACCGTCAGGTCGAACCGGGGTGCGTCCCCTATCTCCAGCCCGGCTTTGGCCACGCGCCGCTCAATGGTATCCTCGCTGTCCGTTCCGCGGGCCACCAGCCTGCGGCGCAGCTCCTCCACCGAGGGCGGCATGATAAACACAGACAGGGCCCGGCAGCCGAAAATGCTTTTGAGGTTAATACCGCCTTTGACGTCCACGTCGAAAATAATCGACCGGCCGGCCTTCCAAATCCGCTCCACCTCCGATACGAGGGTGCCGTAATGCGTACCGGCGTAAACCTCCTCCCACTCCACGAAGCGGCCTGCCGCCACATCCGTAAGGAACTGCTCGCCCGAGACGAAAAAGTAGTCCACCCCGTGACGCTCGGTATGGCGCGGGGCGCGGCTGGTTGCCGACACGGAGAATTCGAGTTGCGGAAACATCTCCATCACACGGCGTACGATGGTGGTCTTCCCCGCCCCGGAAGGCGCGGAGAGGATTATCACCTTGCCGGAGGGATGCTTGTCCGGGTCGGGGTTCCATGCCGTGGCGCTCGCCAGCGCCGCGGGGTTAGTCTTGACAGACGGCATAGCTTCGGGAGATTTGTCCGGGTCTATAATATATTGAGTAACTGTTCCTTTATCTTCTCCAACTCGTCTTTCATACCGACCACGATTTTCTGGATTCCGGCGTGGTTGGCCTTCGAACCGAGGGTGTTGATTTCGCGGCCCATCTCCTGTGCTATGAAGCCCAGTTTCTTACCGGCGTTATCCTCCCCGGCCGCCACCTGACGGAAATAGTCGCAGTGGTTGCGCAGGCGCACCTTCTCTTCCGTCACGTCGAGCTTCTCGATGTAGTAGATAAGCTCCTGCTCGAGCCGGTTCTCGTCGCACGAAAGCTGGGCCTTCTCGATATTTTCGCGGATACGGTTCTTGACCGTCTCCACCCGCTCGGCTTCGAAAGGCTCCACTTCGGCCACGGCCGCCTCTATCCTCCCCACCCGCTCGAGTATGTCAGCCATCAGAATGGCCCCCTCCGACTCGCGGAAGCCGTTCAGGGCGTCCACAGCGGCCCTGACGGTTTCGAGCAGCACGGCTTTTTCATTGTCGCCGAGGCTCTCGGCGTTGTTCTCCACCACCTCCGGTAGCCGGAGTATCGCGGAGACGAGCCCTCCCGGGTCTTCCCCGAACCCGATACCGCATCCGGCGGCAATTTCTTCGAGCTGGCGGTGGTAGGCGGCGAATACCGGCCCGTTAATCCGGACGGGCGACGCCCCCGCGGAGGATTCGCAGTTTATATAAAGGTCTATCTTCCCGCGCACGAGCGACTGCGATACGACGGCCCTTATCTCGTTGTCGGCCGCGCGGTACAGGGACGGCGATTTTACCGACAGGTCGAACTGCTTGCTGTTGAGCGAGCGCACCTCGGCGGTTATCTTCCTCTCGCCCGAGACGCCTTCGGCCTTGCCGTATCCCGTCATGGATCTTGTCATACCTTATTGTATTTGTGGGGTTCATTTATGGCCGCCGACGCAAGGGCGTCCACCGGGCAAAGTTACGTAAAAATGGCTTAATGGATATAATGGGCCGCTGTTATTAGTTTAACAAAAAAATCCGGGCGGCCGAAAAAGTTTGGAAGTGTATAAAAAATTCCCGAAATTTATAGATAGTTTTGTAAGAAAGTTTTCCGAACCGTTACGAAATATAATTTAACAAATCAACGATTATGAAAGTACATAATTTCAACGCCGGCCCCTCCATTCTGCCGCGCGAGGCTATCGAGAACGCCGCCAATGCGGTGCTTGAGCTGGACGGCATCGGGCTGTCGCTGCTCGAAATATCTCACCGCACCAAGGACTTCGAAAAGGTCAACGACGAGGCCAACGCCCTGCTGCGGGAGTTGCTGAACGTACCCGACACCCATAAGATAATATTCCTCGGCGGCGGAGCGAGCACCCAGTTTTTCACCATACCCTACAACCTGCTCCAGATAAAAGCCGGGTATGTGAACACGGGCGTCTGGGCGAAGAAGGCCATCAAGGAGGCAAAAAACTTCGGGGAAACCGTCGTGGTCGCCTCGTCCGAGGACAGGAATTTCAACTACATCCCCAAGGGTTACCAAATCCCCTCCGACCTCGACTACCTGCATATCACCACCAACAATACGATTTACGGCACGGAGTACCATGCCGATATCGACAGTCCGGTGAATCTGGTTGCCGATATGAGCTCCGATATCCTGAGCCGTCCGGTGGACGTATCGAAATACGCGCTTATTTACGGCGGCGCGCAGAAGAATATGGGCCCCGCGGGGGTTACTTTCGTCATCGTTCGCGAGGATATCCTCGGCAAGGTTTCACGTCCGCTCCCCTCGATGGTGGACTATCGGAACCATATCGCGAACGACTCGATGTTCAACACCCCGCCCGTATTCCCGATCTACGTGGTTCGGGAGGTGCTCAAGTGGGTCAAGGCGCAGGGCGGAGTGCCGGAGATGAACCGCCGCGCACACGAACGGGCCGACCTGCTCTACGGTGAAATCGACCGCAACCCGCTGTTCAAGGGTACCGCTGCCATGGAGGACCGTTCGCTTATGAATATCTGCTTCGTGATGAACGACGGCTACGAGGACCTTGCTCCCGAATTCCTCGAGTTCGCCAAATCGCGCGGTATGGTGGGCATCAAGGGCCACAGGCTGGTGGGCGGTTTCCGCGCCTCGTGCTACAACGCCCTGCCCAAAGAGAGCGTGGAGGCGCTTATCGCCTGCATGCGGGAGTTCGAGGCCGAGCACGCAAAATAATAACCTAACCGACCGGCAAAAGGCGCCCGGCCGGAAGGCCGGGTTCCGTTATCGTATGAGGATTCCCGCTAAGCTCCGTTTTATACTTGTCGCCTTGGCCGTAGGCATTTCGGCGGTAACGGCACAGCCACCCGTAGTCTACTCGGACGGGCCGTATATCCGTTACGACGACGACGGTATCGAGATAGTGCGGGTTGTGGACGGGGTGCCGGAGACGGGCCGTCTCGACCCCGCCGCGCCATTCGAGGTCACCTCGTCGGACGGACGGCACCGGTTCGAAGCGACACTGCGGGAAGCCAAAACCCCGCCGTCTTATATTTCCCAGCCGGAGAGGGTTACCGTCCTGTCCGACCCCCACGGCGATATAGACGCCTTCGTCTCCATACTGATTTCGGCCGGGGTAATGGACGAAGAATATAAATGGGCCTACGGCGACGGGCACTTCGTTCTGCTGGGCGATGTTTTCGACCGCGGGCCGGAGGTCCTTCCCATTTTCTGGCTGGTTTATAAGCTGGAGGGCGAGGCCGAAGAGGCCGGAGGTGCGGTCCACTTCCTGCCGGGCAACCACGAGAGTATGGTCCTTGTGGGCGACCTGCGCTACACGATGCCCAAATATACCGACCTTGCGGAGGAGCTGGGTATCGGCTATGAGGAGTTGTGGATGCGGGATTGGGTGCTGGGCGAGTGGCTCGCCACGCGCAATTTCGTCCTGCAAACGGGCAGGAATGTTTTTACGCACGCGGGCCTCAGCGAGAAGCTGTTCTCTCCCGGTCTTTGGCTGGATTCTCTCGCCCTGAATAAAGTGATGCGGAAATTCCTCCATTCCGACTGGAAAACACGGGAAGAATATCCGATGGTGGAGCTGTTTTTCGGTATGGACGGGCCCTTGTGGTACAGGGGAATGGTCGACCGGCAGAACAGTAATTACTCTCCTATCGACGAAGAGGGAGTCACCGAGGTGCTGGCAAACATGGATGCCGACCGGCTGTTCGTAGGGCATACCATCCACGGCGAAGTATGTTCGTTCTTCGACGGCCGTATCGTGGACGTAAACGTTAGCAATGCAGAAAATATGCGGGAAGGCCGCAGCCGCGGGGTAGCCATCGAAGGCGGCAGGCTGTTTTTGCTCTACGACGACCCCGCAAAAAAACGGGAATGGAATCCGGCAGCGGAACCCAACCGGTAAATCAGAAAGTTTTAAACTTTAAAAAACGATAGCCATGAAGATACTTATCGCAACAGAAAAACCGTTCGCGGCGGAAGCCGTCCACGGGATAGCTAAAATAGTTAAAGACGCGGGGCACGATATGTACCTGCTCGAAAAATACACTGACAAGGCCCAACTCCTGAAGGCCGTAGCGGATATGGACGCCCTTATAATCCGCAGCGACAAGGTTACGGCGGAGATAATAGACGCCGCGCCGCAGCTCAAAATCGTGGTGAGGGCGGGCGCCGGTTACGACAACGTGGACCTTGCGGCGGCCTCGGCCCGCGGTATCGTGGTGATGAACACCCCGGGGCAGAACTCCAACGCCGTCGCCGAGCTTGCCATCGGCATGATGATATACATGGCCCGCAACGGGTTTACACCCGGCACGGGGAGCGAAATTCACGGTAAGACGCTCGGTATCCACGCCTACGGTAACGTGGGCAGGCTGGTGGGCCGTTACGGCAAGGCGCTCGGCATGGAGGTCTACGCCTACGACCCGTTTATTACGGACAGCGCGGTATTCGAAGCGGACGGGGTTACGCAGGTCTCCTCGGCGGAGGAACTCTACGCCAAAAGCCGCTACGTATCGCTCCATATTCCCGCCACGGAACAGACGAAGGGTTCGATTGGTTTCGATCTGCTGACGTCGATGCCCGAAGGGGGCACCCTGGTCAATACCGCCCGAAAGGAGGTAATCGACGAGGCCGGGCTGGCCCGCGCCCTCGAAGAGCGCCCGGACCTCAGGTACGCCACCGATATCGCCGCGGGCAATCAGCCGGAGCTGAACGAGAAGTTCGGTAAACGGGTGTTCGCCACGGCCAAAAAGATGGGCGCCGAAACCGGCGAGGCGAATATCAATGCGGGCCTCGCGGCGGCGAATCAAATCGTGGAGTTTTTCGCCACGGGCTGCACCCGCTTCCAGGTAAACAAATAGGCCCATACCGGCATTAACTTAATCGAGATATTATGAAAAAAATTATTTTTACTCTCTGCGCGGCCGCATTTCTGTTCACGGCCTGCGGCGGGGATGGTAAAAAATCGGACAATCTGATTACTCCCGAAGGCATCGCCGAACTAAGACTCGGTGACGAAAAGCCCGGCTTCGGCGAGCCCTACGCGGTGGATTTCCACGAGGACGACTATATGGGTAACCACTACACCGTCCGGGACGGCGATGGGAACCATATCCTCACCTACTTCCCGCCGTCGCAGTTAGAGATTTACAGCCCGGAGTACAAAACCGCCGAAGGTTACGGTGTCGGCGAAAAGTTGTGGGATATCTATATGGACCTCAAAGAGAGCGGCAACGAGCCGGAATTGGTCTATTACCGCGACTCGGCTGATTTTTATTTTGACCTCGGTAACGGCATTATGCTGGTGGTGGAGCCTTCGGCCCTTACGCTCGGACAGGACAGGTTCAACGAGTGGTACCTTCAGGGCGGAGACACCTCGGAGCTGGATATCAGCAACTTCGCCGACGACACCCGAATTTCGGCAATAAAGATATCGAAATGGTAAAGATTAGGACATTCAGAGGGATTTGCCCTCCGCCGCAGTACGCCGAAGAGGTGGCCTCGCGCCCTTACGATGTGCTCAATTCGGCAGAGGCCAAACAGGAGGCCGGCGAGAAATCGCTGCTCCATATAATAAAGCCGGAAATAGATTTCGACCCCATTGCCGACGAGCACTTGGAGGAGGTCTACGACAAGGGTGTGGAGAATTTCCGCCGGTGGCTCGGCCGCGGCTGGCTGGTGCAGGACGGCAAGCCGATGTACTATATCTACGCCCAGACTATGGAGGGGCGGACTCAGTACGGCCTTGCCGTCTGCTGCCACTATGAGGACTACCTCGACGGCCGCATCAAAAAGCACGAACTTACCCGGCCCGACAAGGAGGAGGACCGTATGATTCATGTACGTAACCAGAAGGCCAATATCGAGCCGGTATTCTTCTCCTATCCCGCGGTAGACGAGATAGACGGTATAGTGGCCGGGATAACCGAAAGCACCCCGCCCCACTTCGAGTTTACGGCCGCGGACGGCTTCGGCCACTCGTTCTGGAAGATTACGGACGATGCCGTGAACGAACGCATCACCGCCCTATTCGGGGAGGTACCGGCATTCTATGTGGCCGACGGGCACCACCGCACTGCCGCCGCGGCCCGCGTCGGGCAGGAGCTTGCCGCCGCCAACCCGGCCCACACGGGCGATGAGGAGTACTGCTACTTTCTGGCGGTGGTATTCCCCGACAACCAATTGAAGATTATCGACTACAACCGGGTGGTAAGGGACCTAAACGGCCTGACGAAGGAGCAGTTCCTCGCGGCGCTCGAAAAGAACTTTACGGTGGAGCCGAAGGAAGGCACCTACAAGCCGGACGCCCTGCACACCTTCGGCGTCTATACGGACGGGCAGTGGTACGCGCTCCGGGCGAAGGAGGGCACCTACGACGACGGCGACCCCATCGGCGTGCTGGACGTGACGATCCTTTCGAATCTCGTTCTGGACGAAATACTCGGCATCAAGGACCTGCGCCGGGACAAGCGAATAGATTTTGTGGGCGGTATCCGCGGGCTCGGGGAGCTGGAGCGCAGGGTCGACAGCGGCGAGATGGCCGTGGCCTTCGCTCTCTACCCGGTCTCCATGCACCAGCTCATCGACATTGCGGACACGGGCAACATCATGCCGCCCAAAACCACATGGTTCGAACCGAAGCTCCGCTCCGGAGTGGTGATACATAGCTTTGACGAGTAACAGACGGTCCGGCCCGGCTGATTCCGGGCCGTACCGCCCTACGGCGGCAGGCTTTCCGGCGGGCGTTATGAATAAAAAGACAGCGGTTGTAAAAACTGCCTTTTTTACCTTCCCGTTTGGGCATCGTAGGATTTTATAAATTTTTCCGACGCCCGTTTTCCGCGCGGAGACGTGAGACCACCCATCCCGGTGCGGGAATTTTCCTGACCGGATACCTTTATCGTAATCCCGGTAGGGCAAGAATTAGACGCTATGGAAGCGAAAAATGGAAACGGCGATATTAAAAGGTGCCCGTGGTGCGGCACGGACCCGCTCTATACCGAGTACCACGACCGGGAATGGGGCCGTCTCGCGACGGACGACCGCACCCTGTTCGAATTTCTGATACTCGAAGGGGCGCAGGCCGGACTCAGCTGGATAACCGTTCTGCGCAAGCGCGAGGCCTATCGCGAGGCGTTCGCGGGGTTCGACCCGGCTAAAGTCGCCGCTTTCACGGACGACGACGTTAACTGCTTGATGAACAATCCTGGTATCATCCGCAACCGGCTGAAGATAACGAGCGCTGTAAAAAACGCTCGGCTGTTTCTGGATATTTGCCGGGAGTTCGGCTCTTTCAACGCATACGTGCTGGGATTCTTCGCCGGCGCGGTACCGGTGGTGAACGACGTGCCGGATTCATGGACCGGCGCGTGCCGTAACGAGGTTTCGGACGCCCTGAGCAAGGACTTGAAAAAGAGGGGGTTCAACTTTGTCGGCAGCGTCATCTGCTACTCCTTCCTGCAAGCCACCGGATATATCGACGACCACGAGAACGGCTGTGCGTTCAAATCGCCGCGGTAAAGCGGGTGCGGGTCCGCCCGGCGGGACAACTTGTAATCCATGACCCACCGTAGGTGTGGCTATATGCTTGTCGTCCTGAAAGAAACGAAAGCCTGCCTTATATTTTTCCAGCGGTAGATCCTTCGTGTGTCGCTCAGGATGACATTTTTTGCACCCTACCTGTACGGCTCAAACCGACCCTCATAACCTATCCAGTAGTATTGCCGCGGCGGGAGTCAATGGTCACTGTAACGGCGGGCTATTCCGAGGCATACGTACTCCCCATCTACCCTCTCCTCGAGACAGCAATCTATGAAGCCGTCAAACAGCAGACCAGTCAGCCGGAACCGTTCCTCAGAGGAGTAAAATGTATACTGCGGGCTACCGCAAACGTACTTTTTAAGGTTCACGTCATACGCACTGATATATCCGTGACCACCGGTGAGTAGGACCACGCCGTGGTCGGGATAATACTCATATGCCTCCTGTTCCCGTAATGAACGGATTTCTCCATCCGGTCCCTCTTCCCAACGTTCCACAAAAACAGCGCTCAGTTCCGAGTCTCTTCTCAACAATTTCTCGAACTCCCGGTCCGCCTCATCATCGTAAAATACCTGGAGCGGTTCGCGCCGTATCCGGTCGAAGTCGAAGACACCGGTGTCATAAACCCGGCCCCCGATAATAATACCCGCATTTTGACCGAAAACGTGCCCGGCCCCGAGAAGTATGAAGAAAAAAAGAAGCATGCGTTTCATATTGACAAAGATATGATTATTTAATCCCGATTGCTGAACCGGTCGATAAAAAACCGGACGGCATTTGAAGGGTGCGCCTTAAAATCACCGCGGTAAATGCTGGTGCGGGTCCGCCCGGCGGGATGTTTCCGTCTTCGCATTATACAGCGGCAGAGTCTTCGCTAACGCCCAGAATGACATTTACAGCTCTCCTTCGGGATTTATTCTTAGCCTTTCATGGCGTATCAGACAGTTTATCGGGAGTCAATTTGAGATTCCTCGCTGACACTATCAGCCAGATCCTTCGCTTTCCGCTCAGGATGACATAATACTCGGCTGCCCTACCGGCTTTCTCAAAGGATAACCTTTGTTTTCCCCCGCCACTACCGGTTCCTCTCGATGCGGCCCTCGTAGCCTATCCAGTACCGGGTATCGTCGCTTCTTTTAATCTCCCGGAGGTAACGGATAGTCTCGTCGTCCACCCAGTAACATTGCCGCGGGGATCCATGATTAACGAAATGGACACTTCCGAGACAGTGGTACTTCCCATCTACCTTCTCCTCGAGACAGTATTCTATTATGCCGTCGAAAAGCAGACCGGTCAGCCGATACCGCTCCGAAGGGGAGTAAAATGTAAACTGCGGGCTGCCGCAAACGTCCTTTTTCAGGTTCACGTCGTAAGCGCTGATAAATCCGTGGCCACCGGTGAGTAGAACCACACCGTGGTCGGGATAATACTCCCTGGCCTCAGACTCCCGTAGCGCATTTGACTCCCCGACAAAAATACTCCTCAGCTCCGGGTCTCTCTCCAACAATTTTTCGAACTGCCTGTCCGCTTCATCATCGTAAAATACCCGGAGCGGTTCGCGCCGTATCCGGTCGAAGTCGAAGACCCCGGCGTCCAAAGCCCGGCCTCTGACAATGAAATCGTAGTTTTGTCCGAAAACTTGCCCGGCGGAGAAAAAAAGTGAGAAAAAAAGAAGTAATCGCATCATAACGACAAAGATAGTATTTTAATCAGGGGCGTCCGGTAATGCCCCAAGGCGGTGGTGCAATATACAAAAATAAGCGGCATACCGTATTGGTACGCCGCCGGATAGATAATATTAAATAAATAAAATGAAAAGAGTGGTCTTTACAGTCTTACAGGCCTAACCTGCCCACGGGTCCGATACCGGAATGAAATCTATTTACGGAGCACGTATTTATCCGCAAGCGGGCCTTCGATACGCTTGCCGCCCATATCGAGCTGTATGAGATGGCCGTCGGTATAAAGGTAGCGGTTGGGCTGGTTGGCAATACCGTTCAGGGTGACGGTGCGTGTTCCCGCACTCCAAGAGTAGGTACCTTCGTATTCCGACTCGATATCCTTCTGGCCGTCCTTGTCGCTGATATGCCGGGTGCGAAGCCGGTACCGCCCCTCATTGTCGAGCCTAAGCTCCACATCAATTCCTCCGCAGTCGGCACAGGGAAGTGAGCCCCGGTAGGTTCCGGCAAGGTCGGTGTCCCGGCGGTCGCCGCGGGATTCGACGGGGGCCGGAGCCGCGTCGTATCCGGTTCCGGCGGGACGCGCGCTATTCCTGCTGTTGCCGCAGGAGGCGAATACCGCCCCGGCGGCCAGTAATATGATTATGTTTTTCATCGGCGTAAATTCGTTACAGGGTTTGTTGCGTTTCGCGCATTCCGATACAAATCCCGTACCGTAAGGCGGCACTTACGGAGGGAGTCTGTTTCAATGTGTGAAATTTTGGGCATCGTAAAAAAAACCGAGCAAATTATTAGCAAGAAAGGCGGAAAATGTTATATTTGTATCAAAAGACGGCGAAACGGTTAATGATTTGTAACAGCAGCCCGTTCGATCCGCCGTTTCCGCCGAGTCAATAACATAACCAGATTAAAACGGAGGCGATATGGCCGCGATAAAAGGGAGGATAGTAGTGGACACGGAGAGGTGCAAAGGGTGCGCCGTGTGTGTCGCCGCGTGTCCTTTCGAAGTGCTTGCACTGACCCGCGGGGTCAACGGCAAGGGTTACCATTTCTCATTTATGGACCAGCCGGAACGGTGTACCGGATGCGCGAGCTGCGCGCTCGTCTGTCCGGACAGTTGCATCACGGTTTTCAGGCAATTAAAGAAGCAGGACGCGATATGAAACAGGAGGTAAGGTTAATGAAAGGTAACGAAGTTATCGCCGAGGCGGCCGTGAGGGCCGGGTGCGACGCCTACTTCGGCTACCCTATCACACCCCAGACCGAGGTTATCGAGACGCTGATGGAGATGCGGCCGTGGGAGACCACCGGGATGGTGGTTTTACAGGCCGAGAGCGAGATAGCGTCCATCAATATGGTCTACGGCGCCGCGGCCTGCGGCAAGAAGGTTATGACGTCCTCCTCCAGCCCGGGCATCAGCCTGATGGGCGAAGGTATAAGTTATATGGCCGGTGCCCAGCTGCCCTGCGTGATATTGAACGTGCAGAGGGGCGGTCCGGGGCTGGGTACGATACAACCGGCGCAGAGTGATTACTTCCAGGCAATCAAGGCCGGGGGCCACGGGGATTTCCGGATGCTTGTGCTGGCTCCCAACTCGGTGCAGGAGATGTACGACCATGTGTTTCTGGCGTTCGAACTGGCGTTCCGCTACCGTAATCCGGTGATGATTCTCTCGGACGGGGTTATCGGGCAGATGATGGAGAAGGTGGAGCTGTCGGAGGCCGTGCGCAGGCTGACGGACGAGGAGGTAACCGAGCGGTACGGCGATTGGGCGCTCACCGGCAGGCACCACAGGAACAGGAATATAGTAACGAGCGTTCAGCTCGACCCCCATATACAGGAGGGTGTGAACGACACCTTGCTGGAAAAATACCGCAGGGCCGAGCGGGAAGAGGTGAGGTACGAATCCACGGATTGCGACGATGCGGATTACGTTATCGTGGCCTACGGGTCTGCGGCGCGGATTTCGTCCAAAGCGGTGGAGATGGCTCGCGAGGAGGGCCACAGGGTGGGCCTACTGCGCCCGATAACCCTCTATCCGTTCCCCACGGCGCCGATTCGCGAACTTGCGGGCCGGGTGAAAGGCATCCTGACGGTGGAGATGAGCACGGGCCAGATGGTGGAGGATGTACGGCTAAGCGCGGGATGCTCGGTGCCGGTCGAATACTACGGCCGTTACGGCGGGATGATACCCACTCCGGGAGAAGTTTACGAAGCGCTCAAAACATTGCTAATCGAAAAACAGGCATGAGTATGGCGGAAGTGTGTAACGCGAACGAACAGCTCGTCTACGCGAAAAACAGCCTCGTGACGGACAATGTGATGCACTATTGCCCGGGGTGCAGCCACGGCACCATACATAAAGTAATAGCCGAGGTCGTATCGGATATGGGTCTCGAAAACAGGTGTATAGGCGTATCGCCGGTCGGCTGTTCGGTGTTGGCATACAACTACATAGATATAGATTGGGCCGAGGCGGCCCACGGCCGTGCATGCGCGGTGGCGACCGGTATCAAGCGGGTCTGCCCGGACAAGATGGTCTTCACCTATCAGGGCGACGGTGATTTGGCGGCCATCGGCACCGGCGAGACGATACACGCCTGCAACCGCGGCGAAAACATTACGGTGATATATGTAAACAACGCCATCTACGGGATGACCGGGGGCCAGATGTCGCCCACCACCCTGCCGGGTATGGTGACGGCCACCAGTCCGCTGGGCAGGGACGTGAAACTACACGGCTATCCCTACAAAATCGGCGATATGGTGGCCATGCTCGACGGGGTATGCTACGTTACCCGGCAGGCGGTGAACTCTCCGGCGAACGTCCGCAAGGCGAAGAAGGCGGTCCGCACGGCATTCGAGAACTCGATGGCGGGCAAGGGCCTGTCGCTGGTGGAGTTCGTTGCCACGTGCAGCAGCGGGTGGAAACTCACGCCCGTAGCCGCAAACCGGTGGATGGAGGAAAACCTCTTCCCGGCCTACCCCCTCGGGGACATTAAGAACGTTTAAACTGCGAGGCGACCATGAAAGAGGAGATAATAATAGCGGGATTCGGCGGGCAGGGAGTGCTCTCCATGGGCAAGATTCTGGCTTACAGCGGGGTGATGCAGGATTACGAGGTGAGTTGGATGCCCTCCTACGGTCCGGAAATGCGCGGCGGTACGGCCAACGTTACGGTAATACTGAGCGACAGCCCGATTAGTTCGCCCATCGCGCACGACTTCGACACGGCCATCCTGCTAAACCAGCAGAGTATGGACAAGTTCGAGCCGATGATAAAACCGGGCGGCGTGCTGATTTACGACCCGAACGGAATTGTCCATCCCCCCACCCGCACGGATATCGACGTTTACGTTCTGGAAGCGACCGAGGAGTGTGCCCGGCGGGGTAATACCCGGTTGTTCAACACCATGATGCTGGGAGGTTACCTGAAGGTTCGCCCGGCCATAACGGTCGAGAATGCGTTCAAGGGGCTGAAAAAATCCCTCCCCGAAAGGGCCTGGAAGTCGCTTCCCGATAACGAGACGGCTATATTATCGGGCATGGAACTGATAAGGAGACAGTAATTCCGGAGTCGATCCATATATGGGGCCGGTCCTGTTTACAGGGACCGGCTTTTATTTGTGGGGAGCATCCTCCGGTCCGCCCGTTAGTCCGGCTTGGTTTTGGCGGGATTATGCCGACCCTATGGAGTCGATTCAGGACTGTCGGCCGGGAGATTAAGATAACCTTTAATGTTACTCTAATTGCTTTTGGCGGCCCGCACCCCGCCCCCGCCGGGCTGTACGTCTGCAAAGGGGACGTATTTTTTTCCCTTTATGTAAATCCTTTTCATTTTCTATTATGGGTGCCGGAGCAGGTCGGATACATAAAGCTGTCGGTTTGGATAGATGTTTCCGGAGGATATCCTGATTAAACACCGGAATTTTGTCGATTACCCTGACCTGTTCCCGAAGAGGATGCGGTTGGCAGGAAGCGGGCAGTACTAATCGAAACTTACCACATCCGGTACCGTGGGCAGGAAGCGGTCGTACATGACGCGCTGTTCGGAGCCGATACTGAACCACTGGTTCTTCTGGAAGCCGCCCTTGCCGAGCGCCGCGCCTATCTTTATCTCTATCGCGCTGAAGGTAAGCCGCTCGTTTTTGAGCCTTACTCCTATCCCGAAAGTGTTGTAAAAACTGTTGCGGAAGATATTGTTATTGTCCCCGATGGTGGCGAAGTCAGCCCAGCCGAAAACAGCCAGCCGGAATCCGACCGGTTTATAGGGGGTGAAGAAAACGCTCTCGGTGTTGAGCACCGAACGCACCCGCCCCAAACTCCATTCTCGTATCGTACGCGGCCCGTGCTCCTTGGTGAACCGCACCACTTCGTTGCTGCCCGTGCCGCGGTTCCATCCGCGGGTATGGTTAAGTGTGACGAACTGCCGCATGCTGCTCCGACCCATTTTGAACAGGTTGGAGTACCATTTGAATTCGAGGTCCAGCGCGGTCTGCCACAGCTTCCCGTCGTCGCTGCCGATAAATGTACCGATGTCCATACCCGTCCGGAAGAACCCCAGTCGGTGGAACCCTCCCTTGTGCATACTGAGGCCGATGTAATAGTCGTCCCGGAACTCTCCCCAGTTGTATCCGCCGGTTAATTCCGCGCGGTAACCGGCGGCAAGGTACTCCTGAAAACCGTAGCCGTATATCATGTTGGCCGCATAGAACTTCTCGCGGTAGAGACCCAGTCCGAAAACCACGCGGTTGTGGTTGTTGAAGTAGGTGTTGTAGTCGGCCGTCGAGGGGGGACGCTCGTGATGGACGGCATAGGAGTAGCGCCCGGTAAAGTAGACGCTGGAGTTTATGTTTTTGAGGTGAAGCGATTTCCCGGTCCAGAAATCGAACGTGGTGCGCTTCAGAAATTCCGTGTTGTCGAGATAGAGCATATAGTAGTCCAGCCGGTTGTGGCTGACGGCGAACCCGAGTTCATAGTCTGTCGGGTTGATAAAATTCTTATAGACGCTGCCCTGGAATATCCGGTCGTAAAAATAGGCGCCGGCATAGAAATCGGCCTGATAAAAACTCCCCATTATGTTAGGGATATCATACTCCCCGCCGATTCCCTTATATTCCCGGCGGTGGCGGTCGAAGTTGGCCAGAATCCCGAGGTGGTTCCCGGTACCCAGCACGTTGTCGTCGTAGACCCGGAGCATAGACCTGCCCCGGGAGCGGAACTGCCCGTCGATACCGATACTCCACTTGTCGCGGGTATGGATAACCACGTCCACCAGCATCGAGTCGTGCGGGTTCGGGATAATCTCGAAGGTAACCTCGGCCATATACGGACGGTAAAGCAGGATTTGTTTGTTGTTGACGAGCTGCTGCGGGTCGACCGCATCGCCGGTGCGGAACAGCAGGTCGCGGCGAATCACTTTGCGGCGGGTAAGGATGTGGGTGTTGTTTAGATGTTTTTTCAGCTTGTTGTCCGTCTGGTCGTAGACGTCGGAGCGGTCGAGTGCGATATTGGCGATTGTCCTCCCCTCGTAGAGTTCGAAGTAACGGCTCTCGTCGATAAACCTTCCCGTTTTGGTCGTATCCACCTGCCGACGAAAAAATGTACTATACAGGACACTGGAAAATCCCCTTCGTGTGGTCTTGCTGCGAAGGCTGTCGTAAAACCTCTCGGTGCGCTCCGAGTCGGGAACAAAATCCACATCTATCGTGCGGTTCACTATATTGGTATCCGCGGGCATGGGCCTGTCCCGACGCCGGTCCGTCTGGCCGTAGAGGGACTGTACTGCCATAAGTAATACTCCAACTGCAAAGATGATTCTCATACCCATGTCCTTTCCAAAGATACGGATTTATCGCAAGTCGGATACCAAACCGGCGGCTGAAATAATCCAGCCGCCGGTTTTTATCGTTTTATCCACTTTCGGGAGTGGTTAAACAAGCCCCGAAAATCCCATAAATGCCATCGCCAGGATACCGGCGGTGACCAGCGCCACGGGCACTCCGCGCATGGCTTTGGGTAGGTCTTCCAGCTCCAGTTTCTCCCTCAGCCCGGCGAACAGCACGATGGCCAGAGTGAAACCTATCGCGTTCGATATCGAGAACACCACCGATTCCAGCATATTGAACTCTTTCTGCACCAGAAGGATAGCTACCCCGAGCACGGCACAGTTGGTCGTTATCAGCGGCAGGAACACCCCGAGCGCCTGATACAGCGGAGGGCTGACCTTCTTCAGGATTATCTCCACCATCTGCACCAGCGACGCGATGACGAGGATGAACACGATGGTCTGCATAAACCCGATGCCCAGTGGTATCAGTACGTAATACTGGAGCAGGTAGGCCGCGATGGATGCTATCGCCATCACGAAAGTTACGGCCGCACCCATGCCCACCGAGGTCCCGACCTTGCTCGATACGCCCAGGAACGGGCATATCCCGAGAAACTGCGCGAGGATTATATTATTGACGAATATGGCCCCTATTATAATAAAGAAGTATTCCATACCTGTTTACTTTTTAGCAGTCAGTTTGTTGAATATTACCAGCAGGTAACCCAGCGCGATAAAGGCTCCGGGCGCCAGCACGAAAAGCAGTATCCCGTCGCCCTCGATAAATTTGTGACCGAACAGCGCCCCCGTACCTAGCAGCTCCCTCACCGCTCCGAGCGCCGTAAGCGCGAGCGTGAAGCCGATGCCGATACCGAGGCCGTCAAGTGCGGAATCAAATATCGAGTTCTTCGAAGCGAACGCCTCGGCACGGCCGAGGATAATGCAGTTCACCACGATAAGGGGTATGAACACCCCGAGCGTTTTATAGAGTTCGCCCATGTAGGCCTCCATGCAGAGCTGAAGCACCGTAACCAACGAAGCTATCACGACGATAAACGCCGGGATGCGTACCTTGCCCGGAATAAAATTCTTAACCGACGAAATTACGATATTGGACATCACCAGCACGAACATCGTAGCCGCACCCATCCCCAGACCGTTCACGGCCGACGAGGTCGTCCCGAGGGTCGGACACATACCCAGCAGCAGTACGAAAACGGGGTTGTCCCTGATAATCCCCTTTGTAAATATGGCTAATTTATTCATGGCTCACCTTCTTTACCGGTTACTCATATATTCTCCGAACGCCTTGTAAGCGCCCTGCACCGCGTCCATGTAGGCTTGCGAGGTTATCGACGAGCCGCTTATACCGTCCACCTCGCCGCCCTCGTAACGGAACAGCAGTTTCATATCGCCCGGGTTACGGCCGACGAAACTGGCCCGGAGCGGATTGTCGCTATCTTCGATAACAGCCCCGTAATCCTCCGACTCCATGTGCTCTATTACGCTTATATCGAAAACGGTCCCGTCCGGGTAGAAACTTACCAGCATCCTTATCAAGGCGTTGTAACCCTCCGAAACGCTTTCCACTGCCACCCACAGCAGTTCGCCGTCGCGGACGCCGTGGTAGACCCTGTAATTTTTCGAACCTACCGCAACCACCTCGGCCTCGTCTGCCGGGGAGTTGTCCGGCATCTGCTCGGTCACCGGAAGGTAGTCGTTTATATCCGGGGCGGCCTGCTCTTCGCCCAGCGCCACCGTACGGTAGGCCGTATAGGCCCTCTCCACCGCGTCGGTATAGGCGCGCGAGGAGATGGTCGACGCCGTAATCACATCTATATCGCCTCCGTCCTTGGTGACCTTCATCACGAGGTCCGCCGGGTTGCGGCCCTTGAAACTCACCAGTACCGGGTTGTTGTCGTCGGCTATCTTGCTGCCCAGGCCCGGGGTTTCGCTGTGCTCCAGAATCTCAATGTTGTAGATATCCCCGGCGGCATCGAATCCGACCATCATGCGGATATCGCCGCTGTACCCCTTCCGGGTAATGGTCTCTACCGCGTAACCTACCGGCGCACCCCCTTTGCGGCCGGTGTATACCTTGATGGGCAGGCTGTTGACCTCCACCGTCACGGTGTCCGTTGCCGGGTTGTTGTCGAACGGCAGCAGGACGCCCTCGAGGGCTTCGAGTGTCTTGGCGCTCTTCGACTGTTCGATTGCATCCTTGGTCATACTGAATACCATGCTCAGCGCCCCCGCCGAAACGAGGGTGATTATCAGCAGGGTCAGAATCATATTTTTAAGCGTACTCTCCATATCCGGTTACGATTTAGCGGGTTCGCCGAAGCGCCTGGGGCGCATGTATTTATTTATAAGCGGCACGACCGCGTTCATTATAAGTATCGCGAAAGATATCCCTTCCGGATAAGAACCCCAGTTGCGGATAAGAATGGTAATTATACCTATACCCGCGCCGTAGGCCAGCATACCGCTTTTACTCATCGGCGAAGTGGCATAATCGGTTGCCATAAATATCGCCCCGAGTAGCGCTCCCCCCGTAAGGATGTGGAACAGCGGGTCGGCGTAGGAGTCGGGATTGAAGCCCCATAATACGGCGGCGAAGACCGCCATCGAACCCAGCACCGCCACCGGGATATGCCACGTGATTACCCGGCGCAACAGCATGTACCCGAAGCCGAGTATCAAAGCCAGTGCCGCTATCTCCCCGAGCGAACCGCCGTGGAGGCCGTAGAGCAGGTTGCCGTACGAAATTTCGGGCATCAGCTCGCTGAGCGGCTGGCCGTTCTTAACGGCCTCCTTTAGGAAGGTGAGCGGCGTGGCTCCCGACATGGCGTCAACCCCTGCCGGGGCGGGGTACGTGGTCATCGCCACGGGGAACGACAACAGCAGGAACACCCTGCCCACCAGAGCGGGGTTGAACGGGTTGCGGCCCAGCCCACCGAAAGTCATCTTGCCTACCCCGATAGCCACCAGCGCCCCGAGTATTACCAGCCACAACGGGATGGACACCGGCAGGTTGAACGCCAGCAAAACCCCGGTTACCACCGCCGACAGGTCGCCGACCGTAGACCGGCCGCCGAGCATGAAACGCTGTATAAGGTATTCGAAAAGGACGCAGGCCGCCACGCTTACCGCCGTCACGACCAGCACCTGTATCCCGTAGATTACCGTGGTCACCGCCAGCGCAGGTATCAGCGCCACGAGCACATCCCTCATCAGGGTGGTGGTCGTGTAGCTGTCGTGCACATGCGGCGACGGGGCTACTATTAGTTTCTTCTCCATTTACCGTACGGTTTATTCTTTGCTTGAGTTGTTTGCTTTTAACTGTTTGAATCGTCAGTTTTTGCGGGCGCGGATAATTTTCATCACCTCCCCTTTGCCGAGCCTTATGTAGTCCAAAAGGGGCAGCGATGCCGGGCAGGTGAACGAGCACGAACCGCATTCTATGCAGTCCGTCGCGTAGTACTCCTCCATTTCGGGAAACCGGTTCCTCACCCCTAATTTATACAGGATGTACGGCTCCAGCCCCATCGGGCAAATCTCCACACACTTGGCACACTTGATACACGCTTCGGGTGCACGGCGAACTGCCTGCGCGCCGTCCATTACGAGGATACCCGAGGTTCCTTTGGTTACCGGGCAATCGAGGTTCGACATGGCCCGACCCATCATCGGTCCGCCCCCTATCACCTTCCCGGCGCTGTCGGGAAGGCCGCCGCAATGCTCGATAAGCGAACTTACGGGGGTCCCTACCCTGACCCTGAGGTTCGACGGCTTGCCGAGGGTCTTACCCGTAACCGTTACTATCCTCTCCACCAGCGGCTTGTTCTTAACCACCGCCTCGTAGACTGCGACCGCCGTCCCCACGTTCTGCACCACCACGCCCACATCGAGCGGCAGGCCGCCCGAGGGCACTTCGCGCCCGGTCACGGCCGCGATGAGCTGCTTCTCGCCGCCCTGCGGATATTTCACCTTCAGCGGCACCACCTCAATCCCCGCGTCCCCCGCGGCGAGCTGCGAAAGGTGGGCTATCGCGTCCGGTTTATTATTCTCGATACCGATGTACGACTTCGCAACCCCGAGGGCTTTGGCCAGCAGGCGAATGCCTTCCAGCAGCTCCTCGCCCTTCTCCATCATCACCCGGTGGTCGGCCGTAAGGTAGGGTTCGCACTCCACACCGTTGATAACTAGATACTCGGCCTTCTTGCCCGGAGGCACCGACAGCTTCACCTGCGTGGGGAACGTCGCTCCCCCCATGCCCACTATTCCGGCCGCGGCGATGCGTTTGATTATCTCCGCACCGTCGAGAGAAGCGTCCGCCTTACGGAACCCTTCCGTGCAGTCGATGCCGTCCTCCCACTCGTCCCCCTCGACCTTAATGGTCACCGCGGGCCTGCGGATATTACCCGCGTCCGGAACGTTGTCGACCGCGACCACGGTGCCCGACACCGACGAATGGATATTCGCTGAGACGAAACCGGCGGCCGAGGCTATCAGCTGCCCGGCTTTCACCTTGTCGCCCTTGGCCACCTGCGCGGCCGCTGGAGGGCCTATATGCTGCGACAACGGGATTACTACCGTTTCCGGCAGCGGGAACACCTCTATGGCCGCGTCGCGGCTGAGTTTATTGTCATGGGGATGCACGCCCCCTTTTTTGAATGTCCTTAACATAACTTGCTCGTTTATGCTTGTTGAACGGCGTTTTCTCCCGCCTCACCGCCTGACGGGCCGACCGGCAGACCGTCGGTTTTCGACGTGGCTTTCGGGGCCGTCTGCTCCCGAACCTTTACGGCCACCCCGTCGCCGCCCTTACCGCCCCCTGCGGGAGCCTCCTTTTTTGGAGGAAAGTTGACCTCCGCGATGGCCGAAGTCGGGCATTCGGGAACGCACTTGCGGCATAACCGGCACTTATAAGGGTCGATATAAGCAAGGTTGTTCTCCACCGTAATGGCCTCGAACGGGCATATCTTCGCGCATTTGCCGCACGCGATACAAGATACGGTACACAACTTCCGCGACACTGCCCCCTTGTCCCCGTTCACACAGTTGACGTATACCCGGCGGTTCTTGGGACCCTTCTTCCTTAGTTCTATGATATTCCGCGGGCAGGCCTTTACGCAGGCACCGCAGGCGGTACACTTATCGGCATCCACTTGAGGCAGGCCTGTGGCCGGGTCGACCGCTATCGCATCGAAATTACATACCACCACACAGTCCCCCTTACCCAGACAGCCGTAGTTACACCCCGTCTCGCCGCTGTATAGCGAGTTCTCCACCGCACACGACGGAGCGCCGTCGTACTCGCTTATGCGCGGGCGCTTGTCGCACGAGCCGCCGCACCGCACCTCGGCCACCTGCGGCTCCTTCTCCGGAGCCGATTTGCCGAGAAAGTCGGCCACCCGCTTCATTGTGGACGTTCCGCCCACGGGACAATACAGGGACGTTATGTCGTCGTTCTTCACCAGCGCGTCCGCAAGACCCCGGCAACCCGGGTAACCGCATCCGCCGCAGTTTGCCAACGGCAGCATCGTCTCCACATCGTCTATGCGGGGGTCCTCGTAAACATGGAATTTCTTCGCCACGAAAAACAGCACTACCGCCGCCACGACACCCAACAGGCACAGCGTCAGAATGGTGTATATAAGAATCTGGCTCATTTAATCTTATTTATTTTAAAGACTATTTCACTCTCGATATGTTTCCTGAAAAAATAGAGGCAGGCGTAATACAGCACCACCGCCCCGAGCGACAGCAGCCCGGCCGAAACCTCGCCCGCACCGGCACCCAAAAACGACAGCAGAGCCGTGAGCAGCACCACGAACGGAACCACGTAGGCCAACAGGACGGCTTTCACACCCATACCCCTGCCAACGGCAACTTCGACCTGCTCTCCTATTTCGTAGATTTCCGGATGTTCCGTCAGGACCGATACGACCTTCTCCTCCTTGTCACTCACCATGCACATGGCCGCGGCCTTGCAGGCGGCGCAGGCGCTCTCGGGCGTTACGGCAACATCGACGCGGTTGCCCACGATGTCGAATATCAGCCCGTTATGTCGTATCTCGTTCTTCACCGGCCAGGTTTGGATTAGTCCGGCGCAAATATACAAACTTTCCGTCTATTAGTCACCTGCAATACCGTTCAAAAACCTTAAAAAAAGAGGGCGTTCCGCAAGACGCCTTCATGAATCGTAACCGCACCGGACGGGGTTTACTCCTTGTCTGATACAACCTCGTAGGGGTAGAGGATATATTTATTGAGCAGAGGGAGCTTGTAGGCCGTACCGAACGGACGCGAGGAGAGTTGCAGTACGGGGCACAACTGACGCCTCTTGAACTCGTTCTCCTTTATACACTCGGCTATATGCGACACCATATTATAATCGTAGCCCGCGTTCACAATCTCCTCCACACCGTGGTTCTCCTCAACGAGCCTGAGCAGTATGGCGTCCAGCAGGTCGTAGGGCGGTAGGACGTCGGAATCCTTCTGGCCCTCTTTCAGCTCCGCCGACGGGGCCTTCTTTATAATGTTCTCCGGGATAATTTCGATACGCTTGTTGATATACCGCGCGACGGCGAAAACCTCGGTTTTATAGAGGTCGCCTATAATACTGAAAGCCCCGCCCATATCCCCGTACAGGGTGGTATAACCCATCGCTATCTCGCTCTTGTTCGATGTATTGAGCAGGATGTAGCCGAACTTGTTGGCCAGCGCCATGAGCATCGTGCACCGGATGCGGGCCTGGATGTTCTCTTCGGTCTTATCGAACGAGGTACCCCCTATAACCGGCTTCATACTCTCGTGGATGGCGTTGTAGGCCTCGGTAATCGGGATAACGTCGTACTCCACCCCCAGATTCTCGGCCATCTCGACGGCATCGGTCACCGAATGGTCGGACGAAAACTGCGACGGCAGCATCAGAACCCTCACGTTTTCAGCCCCCAGCACATCCACGGCAACCGCCAGCACCACGGCCGAATCCACCCCGCCCGACAGGCCGAGGCACGCCTTGCTGAACCCGTTCTTTGCGAAATAGTCGTGCAGGCCCAGCTTCATTGCCTTGTATACGTTCACCGTATGGTTCTGCGGCGGGACGGGCACCGGAAGAGCGGCGGCCGTATCTACCACCGCGAAATCCTCCTCGAAACTCTTCAAGAACGCAATCCCCTCCCCCTTGCGGAATACGCACGACGAACCGTCGTAGACGGTTTCCGACTGACCCCCGAGGTGGTTTACGAAGACGAAAGTCTTCTTATGTATGAAAGATGCCCTCTTTATATGGTCGTACCGCTTCTCTATACTCCTTCGGAAATACCTGTCGGCATGGAGGTTAACAACCAGATCGGTATTGTCGCCGAACCACTCCTCGGTCTGAATATCCTCACCGACCACCACCGCGACCCGGTTATCGCCGATGTTGACGAATCCGCAGCCGGTGGAGCTGTCGTAATAGATCTTCTCGTCGGCACAGGATATGTTCTTCTTGCCGAAGAACTTAACCACCCTCCGGTCCTTGATTAGGACCGCGGAACTTACCCTTTTGTTCTTGTCGAATACGGGCAGCCCCACCAACACCGCGATACCCTCGCAATGGGACGCAATCTCCATCATCGCAACCTCACATGCCTCCAGAAACTGGGACTTGTTCATCAGGTAATAGCAGTTGGCCCCGCTGACGGCGTGCTCCGGGAATACGACCAACTCCGCCCCTGCCTCCCTCGCGCGGTAAATGCTCTCGATGATTTTGAACTTGTTGCTCTTCAATGCACCGACGGTGTAATTCTGCTGTGCAATCGCGATTTTCATAGGGCCGGGTCGATAGGTAGGATAAATGTGCTGTTGGATTCCGTGTGGCTACGGTTACACAAATATAACTCATAATTTTTTTTCGGCGGCGTGTTGCGGTTTAATTTTTTTGTTATAAATTTGCACCCGTCAAAACGCTCATCCGGAGCCACGGCCGGGCCGCATTTCGGAACTCGTTTTGACTTATCTACCCGGTGCCATAGCTCAGTTGGTAGAGCAACGGACTGAAAATCCGTGTGTCCCTAGTTCGATTCTTGGTGGCACCACTGAAAATGAGATAGTTACAGAGATGTGGCTGTCTTTTTTTATGTCCGTGTGGGTAGGTTTAGCGTTAGTTTACATGAGTTGTGTAAACCGCTGTGTAAACCATGAGCGCTATGGAAATCGGGAATTGATATCAGGCCAACCAACCCATACAACCATAAAGGGAAAAACAAATTCGGAAACGTACTCCGGTTTATATTATCCTGAATAATACTTCATTATTTAATCCACACGACGTGTAACCTTTGACTCGTAATATCCCGGGCGGGCGGAATGGCATAAAAAATGCCATAGGGCGGGGTAAATTCGATCGCAAATGTCGGAGGTATCGGTTATAGGAGCTGGTTTTTCTTCCCTGTCGGCGGCATGTTATCTTGCCCGGGAGGGCCACAATGTCACCGTGTACGAGAAGAACACGACGGCAGGAGGCCGTGCACGCCAGTTTTCCGTGCAGGGGTTCCGGTTCGATATGGGACCTACGTTCTACTGGATGCCCGATATTTTCGAGAAGTTCTTCGCAGATTTCGGCACCTCGCCGGATAAGTTCTATACCATACATCGGCTCGACCCCGGGTATCGGATCTATTTCGGGAAGGACGACTATTTCGACCAGCCTGCAGACCTCGACCGGTTGACGGCGGCATTCGACGGGTTGGAACGGGGAAGCGGCGGAAAACTCCGGTCGTACCTCCGCTCTGCCCGTTTTAACTACCGGGTCGCCGTCGACAAAGTTATCTACCAACCGGCCGAAAGCCCCTTCGAACTGGTGATGCCTGAAACTGTCGCCCGTATCCCGCAATTCACAGGCAGCCTTTCCCGCCGGGTGGCCCGTTCATTCCGGGATGCGCAAATCAGGCAAATGCTCGAGTTCCCCGTGCTGTTCCTCGGGGCGAGACCGGACAATACCCCCTCGTTTTACCGTTTTATGAACTATGCCGATATGGTGCTCGGCTCATGGCATGTGGAAGGAGGCATGGTCCGCGTGGCCGAAGGAATGAAGCGGCTGGCCGAGGGTCTCGGAGTCCGTTTCGTGATGGATTCGGAGATTACCGGCCTACAAACGGCCGGGGAGAAGGTGACTGCAATCAAGGCTCACGGCCAAACGATACCCACCGACACGGTTGTTTCGGGTGCGGATTACGCCCATACCGAATCGCTGCTTCCTGCCCGAAAGCGGAGCTTCAAAGCCGGGTACTGGGACAAGCGCGTCTTCGCACCCTCGGCGATACTTTTCTATATAGGTTTCGGGAAAAAGCTGGAAAACGTCGCCCACCACACCCTGTTCTTCGATACGTCTTTCCGCCAGCATGCCCGCGATATTTACGACCGGCCCCGCTGGCCGGACGAACCGATGTTCTATGCGAGTTTCCCGACCCGTACGGACCCGTCGCTCGGTCCGGCGGGAAAAGAGTGCGCGATTATACTGATACCAATTGCCGCCGGAATGGAAGAGAGCGAAGAGATAAAACTGCGCTATCTGGACCAGGTCCTGCGACGGATGGAACTTTTGACTGGCCAAACGTTGCGGGATTACGTCCTTTTCCACCGGAGTTATGGCTGTACGGATTTCATATCGGATTACAACTCGTACAAGGGAAACGCTTACGGTCTGGCCAATACCCTCACGCAAACCGCTTTTATGAGACCGCCGGTGCGGAGTAAAAAACTCCGTAACCTCTTCTTTACCGGACAACTTACCGTTCCGGGACCCGGGGTACCCACCGCCCTCGTCTCGGGAAAGGTAGCCGCCGCGGCCGCCCTGAAATATCTCGACAAACTCAACTGAACGGCGATGGACAAGTTGTACGAAAAAGTGTCGTTCGATATCAGCAGGCTCGTTACCGCCCGTTACAGCACATCGTTCTCGGTAGGCGCCCGATGCCTCTCTCCGCGAATCCGGCAGGCCATCTACGCACTGTACGGCTTCGTACGGCTGGCTGACGAGATAGTCGATACGTTTCACGGCTACGACCGAAGGACCCTTCTCGAGGAGTTCGAAACGGAGTACCGCGTCGCGCTCCGCAGGGGCATCAGTGTCAATCCGATTCTCAATTCTTTCCAATTGACGGTCAGGAGATACAATATCGACGGCGGGCTGGTGGACAGTTTTCTTGGGAGCATGAAAATGGACCTCGAACCGATAAGTTACGACGACTCGAAACTGAGGCAGTACATCTACGGTTCGGCGGAGGTGGTGGGCCTGATGTGTCACCAGATATTCGTGGACGGCGACCGGCACGAGTACGAACGCCTTAAACCTTATGCCATGAGGCTGGGAGCTGCATTCCAGAAGGTGAATTTTCTGAGGGACCTCCGCAGCGATATACTTGGTCTGCACAGGGTATATTTCCCCCTGCTCCGGGAGGAAGGTATTACGGAAGGAGTCAAAGAGCGGATTATAGACGAAATATACGGGGACTTCGCGATGGCGGAGAAGGGAATAAAACAGTTGCCCGATTGCGCCCGGCTCGGTGTCTATACCGCATACCTCTACTATCTGTCGCTTACGAAGGCCATCGGGCGTACCCCGGCCGAGAAGCTGATGCGACGGCGGGTAAGGGTGTCCGACCGTAAAAAGTTACTCCTTCTCGGAAAGGCGTGCCTGACATCTAAATTTTTGTGAATGGTCATCCTCGTGGACAGTAAAGACAATAGCGTCGGAGAGACTGACAAGATGGAGGCCCATCTCAACGGGTCGCTCCACCGGGCCGTTTCCGTACTCCTTTACAACGGAGAGGGGCGGATGCTCCTGCAACGCAGGGCGGCGGGTAAATACCACTCTCCCGGATTGTGGGCCAACGCGTGCTGCACCCACCCCTTGCCGGGCGAAACCACCGCGGAAGCGGCCTCGCGCCGTCTCCGGCAGGAAATGGGACTGAGGGCCGACCTTACCCACCGGGGTTCGTTCATCTACGAAGCACCGGTCGGGAAGGGACTTACCGAACACGAATACGACCATATATTTTCCGGAATATCGGATACAATACCCCTCCCCGACCCTACCGAAGTTATGCAGTACAAATACATGGATATCCCAGATCTATTTTACGATGCGGAAAACCATCCGGAAAAATACGCCGTATGGTTCCGGATAATTTTAAACCGGTTTCCGGAGCAAATAACGTTATGGTCGGAATGAAAGCGGCGGTTATAGGGGCTGGAATCGGGGGTATCGCGGCGGCTGTAAGGCTGGCGGCGAAAGGTTTCGCGGTGACCGTCTACGAAAAGAACCCCACCCCCGGAGGAAAGGTTTCGGAGCTCAGAAGCGGCGGGTACCGTTTCGATACGGGGCCGTCGCTGTTTACCCTTCCCGGGCTGACGGAGGACCTTTTCACGCTTTGCGGCGAGCGGATGGCCGACACCATACCATACCGAAGGCTCGGGGTCAACTGTAAATATTTCTTCCCCGAGGGAGGAGATTTCACTTTTTACCACGCCCGGGAACAACTCTGGGCGGAGATGAACCGGGCCGCAATCGCGGATCCCGAATCGGTATTCCGGCGGCTGGACCGGGCTGCGGAGGTGTACGAGATGAGCGCCCCGGTGTTTCTTTTCAGCAATTTCCACAGGTTGTCGAATTTCAACACCCCGCCTTACAGGAATATCGCCCGCAAGCTGCATAAACTGGATTTTATGCGGACCATGCACGGGGCTAACCGGAGGGATTTCACCGATGCCCGCCTGATTAAGATATTCGACCGTTACGCCACCTACAACGGTTCCGACCCGTATAGGGCTCCGGCTACCCTCAATATGATTTCCTACCTCGAAAATAATATCGGCGCATTTTTTCCCGAAAAAGGCATGTACTCTATCGTGGAAGGTTTGTATGGCCTTGCTAAGAGACAGGGGGTCGGGTTCCGGTTCGGCGAGGAGGTAAAGCGTATAATAACCGACGGCCGGAAAGCCGTCGGGGTCGCCACGGACCGCGGGGAGGAGCGGTACGATATCATTGTTTCGGACGTAGACGTAAAATACCTCGCCCGTTGTTTA
Source organism: Rikenellaceae bacterium (assembly GCA_020859685.1). GTDB lineage: Bacteria > Bacteroidota > Bacteroidia > Bacteroidales > Rikenellaceae > WRDF01. Next base: position 44,947 of record JAJBVT010000092.1, on the reverse strand, counting down.
CTGGACAGGCATCCGCTGAAAAAAAGGCTCGGGCGAAGCCGTCCTTCCTCATCGGCCCTAATATTTTACTGGCAGGTGGAAAGGGAGTACCCGCAGCTCGAACTCCACAATATCCTGTTCGCTTCCGATTATAAAAAGGAGTTCGACGCAATTTTCAAAAAAGACGACATTTCCGACGACAATACGGTATATATTTTCGTCAGTTCCAAAGCGGTGCCGGGCGACGCACCCCGTGGGTGCGAAAACTGGTTCGTGATGATAAACGTCCCCTCCGATACCGGGCAGGAGTGGGACGAGATAATAACCCGAGTCAGGCGGAACATAATCCGCAAGATAGACCGGACACTCTCTACCGATATTGAAAAACATATCACCGGTGAGCATATTGCTTCCCCGCTAACCATAGAGCACACCACTTCCAGCGCTGGAGGGGCACTCTACGGCGCGGCCTCCAACTCGGCATTGTCGGCATTCCTCCGGCATCCCAATGTGCTGGGGACGATGGAGAACCTCTACTTTACAGGCGGGAGCGTGCATCCGGGCGGAGGAATCCCGCTCTGCCTCGCAAGCGCGTCCATTGTCTGCGACGAGATATCGGCAAAAACAGACGGAAATGGATAAAAGGCGCCTCGAAAGCCAGATGCCCGCGGCATACATCCGCTTCTACTCCGTGGGAGCATTGTTGTTCATGCTGCCCTACACCCGGAACCTTTTTATCTCCATTACCTCCTTGTCCCTGCTCCTGGCTATCTCATCGGCTCTTTTTTTCGACCGTGACCTGCGGCACGGACCACTGGCTTGGGGCTGTTTTATCGTGGTGTCGTCATTCATACTGGAATATTACGGGGTCGCGACGGGAGGTATTTTTGGGCAATACTCCTATGGCCGGGGTCTTGCGCCGCTGGCCGGGGGCACTCCGCTGATAATCGGCCTGAACTGGCTCTTTCTGATATACTGCACCCATCTAATCGCAAACCGTACCTGCCGGACCGTCGCCGCAAGGATAGTATGCGCTTCGCTGTTGATGGTAGCGTATGACGTGGCGGCCGAATGGGTAGCCCCGTATATGCAGATGTGGAGTTTCGGGCAGGGTTATCCGCCCCTTCGGAATTTTGCGGTCTGGTTCGGGGCGTCGGCCGTATACCACTCGGGGTTCGAACTGTTTCCGCTCAGGCACGACAATCCGCCGGCCCGGTTCCTGTACGTGGTACAGATACTTTTCTTCCTGATAATCGGTACGTTTTCGCAAATATTTATACGATGATAGAGGCCCGTCATACTTTCACCGGAAAACTGCTGGCCGACTACTGTTCCGGCCGCTATATGGACCGGTTTTTCAGGCGCGTCTACATCCACGGCACACCCGGCAGGGGAGATTACCCGGTACTGATGTTAGCCAACCATTTCTCGTGGTGGGACGGTTTCATACAGTACCGGCTGAACCGAGAGGTTTTCGGGCGCAGACTCTATGTGATGATGCTCGAGGAACAGTTGCGCCGTCATAAGATAATGAACCGCTGCGGCTGCTTCTCCGTCAGGAAAAACTCCCGGAGTATACTCGAAACGCTGCGTTATTCGGCAAAGTTGTTGGAGAACCCCGCCAATATGGTACTAATTTTTCCGCAGGGCCGTATCGGCTCCCTGTTCCTTCGGGAACTGGATTTCGAGTCGGGCGCGGGTTATCTGGGGAAACTTATCGGCAACGATTACAGGATGGTGTTCAATGTAAACCTTATCGACTACGGTCCCTATAAAAAACCGTCCCTGAATATTTACCATCGAACGGTAGACCCCGCCGAAATCGTCGGTTTACGGCAAACGACCGAGGCGTTTAACCGGTTTTACAACCAATGCGTCGCCTCCCAATCCCGGGTAGTATGGTGATAGCGGGGTGGATAATGTTCGCTTTCGCCGTCGTGCGGCTCGGGGTGGCGTTTTTCAATATGGTATCCCGGCCGTATCTTCCGTGGTGGGAAGGCGGTAGACCTCTGAGTAAGGTGTCGGTACTGATTCCCGCCCGCAACGAGGAGGAGAATATTGGAATATTGCTGGGCGGTTTCGCCCGCTGGCGCGACGAGGTACATCAACTTATCGTATACGACGATTCGTCCTCCGACCGAACGTATGAAGTGTCCTGCGGATATGCGTCGAACGACAGTAAAATACGGGTTCTCCGGGGCTGTGAACTGCCTTCCGGCTGGTTGGGGAAAAACCATGCGTGCGACCGCCTTTCAGCCGCGGCTTCCGGGGACATACTGCTGTTCGTCGATGCCGATGTAAGGCTGGAAAAGGGTGCCGTGAGCCGTGCGGTATCGTATATGGAAAACCATTCTCTGGAACTGCTCTCGGTTTTTCCCCGCCAGATTCTCGACAATACCGGCAGCCGGCTCTGCGTTCCGCTCATGAACTGGATACTACTCAGTCTGCTGCCCCTTTTAGCGGTCCGCCTCTCCCCCCGCCCGTCCCTTGCCGCCGCGAACGGCCAGTTCATGATGTTCCAAAGGGAGCGATATAACCGCCTGCGCCCTCACAGCCGCTTCAGGGGCTCGGCCGTGGAGGATATCGCCATAATAAAATACTACAAGAAGCAGAGGCTCCCCGTCGCCGTTCTGCTGGGACGGGACGATATCGCCTGCCGGATGTATTCGGGAATAAGGGATGCGGTGGAAGGGTTTTCTAAAAACGTATTCGACTTTTTCGGCGGGAGTCCGGCCGTGAGCACCACCTTCGCCGCGGTCACGACGGCGGCACCGGTCTGGATATTTGTCTTTAACGGTATTACGGCCGGAAGCATATATATAGTCGTAATAATATCGATAAGGATTTTCGTTTCGGTCGCCAGCAAGCAAAATGCACTTTGGAATATAGTATTGGCCCTCCCGCAGCAACTCGTACTGCTCTGGATAAATTTAATCGCGCTCGTAAATAAAAAAAAGAAAAGACTGATATGGAAAGGAAGAAATATTTCGTGAAGGCGGTGTGTGTCACGCTGGGCCTGTTTATAAGCGTTCCGGTATCGGCTCAAAGGCAGTATTCCCGGGAAATTTACAGCGCCTATATCAGCGGGGACATCGGCGGCTGGGAACGGGTAATTACCGGTCTGGAAGCATCCGGCACCCCAACGGCCGGGCAGAAACTCGAGTTGGCCGAATACTATTATGCCCATATCGGTTATCTTCTCGGTGCCGGGCGTAAAAGGGAAGCGAAGGAATATCTGGATAAAGCGGAGATTCTTACCGATAATATTCTGAGTACCGATTCCGGCAATGCCACGGCCACCTCCCTGAAAGGTATATTCATAGCGTACAGGATGGAGATGAACAAACTGAAAGCCCCGGTACTCGGACCCCAATGTATGAAGTTAATAAAGAAAGCATACGAAATGGACCCGGCCAACGTGCAGGCGGTTTCCGACCTGGGCAATATGTATTACCACTGTCCCGCGGTATTCGGCGGGGACAAGGCTAAGGGGATGGAGTATATGCGGCAGGCGGTGCGGATTATGGAAAACCGGTCCGAAGCCGAAGGGAACTGGTTTTATCTCAATCTGCTGACTATGATTGCCCAGTACGAAACCCAGTCGGGTTCGGTAGAGAGGGCCCGGGAAATTTACGAGAAGATACTCGGCATCGAACCGGATTTCCTTCGGGTGAAAAACGAACTTTACCCCCGACTGCTTCAGTAACCTCCGCCGGGCAAGACCGCCGCGGCCGTGACAGGGATGCCGTTATTTTCGGGTCGGGACGAATCAAGGAAATGAAAGCGGACGGTCGAACTGTTACCAGAAAGTAACGGGCATATCGGTCGACTCGACGACCTTGATACCAAAGGACAACAGGTGACTAAACCGATGAAACCGAACCTCTTTCCGCTTCGCCCCGCGGTACAGGCGATTGACAACCGCTTTTTTCCGCTTCACCCATCGCCGTCTTTACCGCTGACAAGTATGGCGGTAAATTTGCTGGGCATCACCAAAATCAATCGACTTAATGACAAAGGCCATTATTATTACGGTTACCTGCACGGTCCTCGGCCTGCATTACTTACAGGCCGGAGAGTTGCCGGAAGCCGGTAAATCCCGGCAGGCACCCTCCGTCGCGGCGGACCGCGAACAACCGGCCGAAGGAGCCTACCCGGACCTACTTCCGGAGCGGGATACCGCTATGGTGGAACTCCCGCGAAGTCAAAACGGACCGAGGTATCTGCTTACCCTCGAGGAGTGCATCGCCTATGCGATGGGCAACAACTACGAACGGCAGTCGGTGCTGATAACGGCCGAGAACCGCCGGTTAGAGTACGAGCAGTCGCGCCGCGACCGCCTTCCGTCGGTCAGTGCGTCCGTGAGCGAAAGCCTGAACCACGACAAGGGCAGCGAAGCGGTGTGGGCCGGAAGCGCAGGACTTAATACCAGCCTGACAATCTTCCAGGGCGGCTCGCAGACCAATACCATCGCCCAGAACCAACTGCTCACCGAGCGGTCCGAATACGAGGTTTACCGGTACGACAACCAGCTTACCATCGACATCCTCCAGTCGTTCCTGTCGATACTGGGCAACGACGAGCTGCTCAAGTACCAGCGTTCGGTGCTCGAGGCGAGCCGTGAACAGCGTGACCAGGGTCACGCCCTCTACGATGCTGGAAGTATACTCGAGAGCGACTACCTGCTTCTCGAGGCTCAGTACGCCACCGACCTGAGCAATATCGTGGAGACCGAAATTAGCCGCGCCAACGACCTGCTGACCCTTAAGAGCCTGCTGTCGCTCGACCCTCAAACATCCCTTGACATCGTTTTCCCCGACTCCGCACAGGTCGTTCCCGAGCTGCTCCCTGCCGAGGACTACGTCCTCCGGCGGGCGATGGCCACGCTGCCCGACCTGATAATAAGCGGTTATAACGTTGAGATTGCCGAGATGGACGTACGGCTTGCCAAGGCCGCCCTCTCGCCCACCGTGTCGCTCGGGGCAGGTCTGGGAACGGGACACAACAATTTCAATAACTTCGGCAGCCAGCTCAACAACCGCCGGAACGAACAGATAGGTCTCTCGGTCAGTATCCCCATCTTCAACCGGGGCCGCACGCGGACCCAAATAAAGCAGTCGCAGCTGGCCCTGCGTCAGGCCGAACTCGACGAGTTACAGACCGAACTGGACGTTCAGCAGGCCGTGCTCCAGGAGTACCGGAACGTGGAGGCTTCGGCGAGCCGTTACCACGCGTCGGAACTGAAGCAGGAGGCCTACCTCCGGTCGTTCGAGGCCTACAAAGTTCAGTTCGATTACGGGGCCATAACCACGGTCGACCTGCTCCAGCAGCAGAACAACTATATCAACGCCATGAACGAGTACATACAGAATAAATACAGTTACATCTTCCGGCGCAAGGTGCTCGACGTCTATATGGGCAACCGGATAACAATGTAAGATTATGAAAATCAAGGATAAACTTATACAGTTGGCAATCGGGTCCGCACGCCGCGCGGCATTGGCTGCCCTGCCCGCCGCCGCCCTTTCGTGCGGGGGACGCAATGTGGTGAACGTCTCCACGGCCTTCGCCGAACGGGGAGTTCTGGAGACCACGATAATGGCCACCGGCTATATCCAGCCGGTGGAGCAGGTCGAGGTGGGCACCCAGGTGTCGGGGGTCGTGGAGAGGATATATGTGGACTTCAATTCGGTGGTCAGAAAGGGCGACCTGCTGGCCGAACTGGACAAGTCGACGCTCAACGAAAAACTGTCGCAGGCCCGCTCGAACGTAACCAGCGCGCAGAGCAACCTGACCTATGCCCGGCAGAATTTCGACCGCGTAACTCAGCTCCACAACGCCAAGGCGGCTACGGCCGTAGCGCTCGAAGAGGCCGTAAACCAACTTGACCAGGCGCAGACCTCGTACGACAACGCGCTGGCCAACCTTAACACAGCCCGGGTGGATCTCTCCTACGCCGATATATTCTCTCCCATAGACGGGGTGGTCCTCGACCGGAGCATCGCCGAGGGGCAGACCGTGGCGGCTTCGTTCAGCACCCCCACCCTGTTTACCATCGCCGAAGACCTGACCAAGATGCAGGTCGAGGCGGATGTAGACGAGGCCGATATCGGCCGAGTGCGCGAGGGGCAGGCTGTAACGTTCACCGTGGATGCCTACCCTGACGACACGTTCCACGGAACCGTCAGCCAGATTCGGCTCCAGCCGACCGTCACCAACAACGTGGTGACCTACACCGTAATTGTCGAAGCCCCGAACGACGACGAAAAACTGTTCCCGGGCATGACGGCAAACATTACGGTGGTGACCGCCAGCGAGAGCGGCATAGTAGTGCCGCTGAGCGCACTGACGTTCCGCATGACCGAGGAGACGGCCTCGCGGCTCAACCTTCCCGAGGAGACCGCCATGCAGGGAGGGCCCTCGATGCGGAGCGTATGGGTCAAGAACGGCGACCGTTACGAGAGCCGGACCGTGGCCCCGGGCATCAACGACGGAGTCGAAACGATTATCGAATCCGGGCTGGCCGAAGGCGAGGAGGTGGTACTCAATGTGAATCTGGTAAGCAAAAAAAGCGACGGTGAGGTGGCTTCTAACCCGCTGATGCCGGGCCGTCCGGGAGGTAACCGCCGGTAATATATCGGTACGGGCGTGCAGATCCGGGAGTGGAATAAAACAACCCGGCAGTCCGCGACACCGCCCGAAGATTGGAAAAACCGGTGGGCACCGGCATCCCGAAGATTCCCGGTCCCCACTGTCGAGTCCGGAAAACTCCGGCAACATATCCACTCCGGCGGTCGGAGCGGCGCCGGAAAGGAAGGCAGGACTGCAAACAGGCTCGCGGCCCGGCCAGTACATAAGCAATACAACATTCAGAAGTTATCCCGATGGATTCAATTATAAAGGTCGAAAAATTAAGGCGCGACTTTCAGGTCGGCAGCGAGACGGTCCACGCACTGCGCGGAATCTCGTTCGAAGTGACGGCGGGCGAGTTCGTGAGCGTCATGGGAACCAGCGGCAGCGGAAAATCCACCCTGCTCAACATCCTCGGCTGCCTCGACAAACCCACCTCCGGCGAATACTACATAGACGGCACCCCCGTCAGCAGCAAGGGCAAGGACGAACTGTCCACCCTTCGCAACCGAAAAATCGGTTTTATCTTCCAGTCCTACAATTTGCTGGCACGGACCAGCGCCCTCGAAAACGTGGAGCTCCCGTTGCTCTACAATCCCTCCGTTACGTCGTCCGAGCGGCGGCGGCGGGCGAAGACGGCCCTCGAAATGGTGGGACTTACCGACCGTATGGGCCACATGCCCAACCAGTTGTCCGGCGGCCAGCAGCAGAGGGTCGCAATCGCGAGGGCTCTGGTTAACGACCCCGTAATCCTGCTTGCCGACGAGGCCACGGGCAACCTCGACACCCGCACCTCGTACGAAATTATGAGCCTCTTTCAGGAACTGAACGCAAGCGGCAAGACCATCGCCTTCGTCACGCACGAACCCGATATCGCCATCTTCACCGGCCGCACCATAATGCTGCGCGACGGGAAAATTATCCGCGACGAGCCGATAGTAACCCAGTCCGCCCGGGAGGCTTTGGACGCCCTGCCGCCCGCGCAGGATTATTGACACGACGCAACTGTCGGCCGGACGGGTAACAAATTAAAACAAGCGTACAGATGAAATTCGCAAACCTTCTCAAAATAGCCGGCAAGGCACTGCTGCGCAATAAGACGCGTGCGTTACTCACCATGCTCGGTATCATTATCGGTATCGCGTCGGTGATAGCGATGGTAAGTCTCGGGCAGAGTTCGCAAAGGAGTATAAACGACCAGATAAGCACGATGGGCACAAACCTGATAACGGTTATGCGCGCGGCCCAGCGACAGGGCGGGGTCAATATCGGGTCGGATAATCTCCAGACCCTAACCGCCAAAGATGTGGACGCGATTCTCGAAAGCCCTTACGTCAGCATGGCCACGCCGGTGGTGAACTCCAGCGACCAGATAGTCTACGGGTCGCGCAACTGGCCCGGTTCCATGCAGGGCGGCAACCCCGACCTGCTAGAAATACGGAAGCTGGAGATAGCCTCCGGCACAAACTTCACATGGCAGGACGTTACCAACTCCTCCAAAGTCTGTGTCATAGGCCAGACCGTGGCGGATGAGTTGTTTCCCGACGGCGAGGACCCCGTGGGAAAAATTATCCGGTTCGGCAAGATACCCTTCAAGGTTATTGGGGTATTGACCCCGAAGGGACAGAACCAGATGGGACAGGACCAGGACGACGTACTTATCGCTCCCTATACCACCGTCCAGAAGAGAATCCTCGCCATAAACTACCTGCACATGATAATGGCCTCCGCCGCGTCTGAGGATGTGGCCACGCTGGCACAGGACGATGTGGAAGAGATCCTTCGCAAACAGCACAAAATCAAGGCGGGGCAGGAGGATGATTTCAGGGTGCGCACGCAGCAGGAGATGCTGGAGACAATGGAGTCCGTGAGCGGCTTCCTGACGGTACTGCTGGCCGCCATAGCTTCCATTTCGCTTGTGGTCGGCGGAATCGGCATTATGAATATTATGTATGTGACGGTCACCGAACGGACCCGGGAGATAGGCCTGCGAATGTCCATAGGGGCGAAAAACCGCGATATCCTGCTCCAGTTTCTGTTCGAGAGCACCATCCTGAGCCTGATAGGAGGGATAATCGGTATACTGCTCGGGCTGGGTTTGTCCTACGCCGCGTCCACGGCGCTCAACTGGCCCTTCGTGGTCAGCACCACCGCCGTCGCGGCCTCGTTCATAGTCTGCGCCGCCACCGGGATATTCTTCGGTTGGTACCCCGCCCGCAAAGCCTCGTCGCTCGACCCCATAACGGCCCTGCGTTACGAATAATAGACTTTGTCAACCGGGGAAGCATGTAGGCGGCCGAGGAATGGATAAATGTCATCCTGAGGAGTGGAACGACGAAGGAACTTTAAATTGTCATCCTGAGAAGCCGAAGGCGAGGAATGCGATAAATGTCATCCTGAGCGGATTGCGAAGGATCTAAAGGCGTCGACCCGGGAAGAAGGTAGGCGATAAAAGACTATAAAGAAATATGTCATCCTGAGGAGTTGAACGACGAAGGAACTTTAAACTGTCATCCTGAGGAGCCGAAGGCGAGGAAGGATCTACCGCTGGTTG
>JAJBVT010000092.1:7354-35684 GCA_020859685.1 Rikenellaceae bacterium | reverse complement strand
GCTATCGCTCAGAATGACATCTATTATTTAGATGCGCACCGCCACCCCTCCCCGGCGGGCCAACCTTTTGTATAGCTGAGATATTTGTTTATACTACATTTTAAACGCCTGTAAAATCATCAAAGTCCGGAATAACATTCTCCCTCCAGAACCTATTTTTTCTTACGGAACAGAGGTGTGATTTCTATATACAACCCGTAATTACGCCCGGCCATAGGGCGGGACAGAACCGACTCGTACTCCTCCCCGAAAAGGTTGTTAACCGCGAACTTCAGCGAAACCCCGACCCGTTTAAACCCGAACAACTTCTCGAGCGACACGTCGTTCATATAGTAGGGTTCTAAACGGCCGAGTCTGGTCGCCGTCTCGTTGCTCGAAGTGGTGAACCGCTCGCTGTACCAGTTCCATTTCCAGGTCAGCATCCATGTCCGCCATCCGAGTTTACCGGTCACGGCAGAGGAATATTTCGGTATGTACACCAACTGCTTGCCTATCGACTCGTCGCCCCAGCTTGCCGGGTCGCCGTAGTTTATGGAGTTGGTCAGGGCGAACACGCCGTCGGCCGTCAGGCTCCAGCCGCGGCCGAACCTTGCCGCCAGCCTGCCTTTGGTTTCCAGCCCGTAGCTGTGGACCTTCTTCACATTCACCGGCGACCAGAAGCCCTTGAATGTGGGCAGCCAGACAATCCAGTCGCGGATACGCGAATCGAACGCCGATACTTCCGCCTGAAACCGCACACCGTCCGCATCCCCCACCCCGAACGCGGCTCCGAAGTCGTAGGTGTATCCCTTTTCGGTTTTGAGGTCCGGGTTACCGCCCGGCATAAAATAGAGGTCGTTCAGGGTCGGGTACCTGAAATTCCGGGCCACGGATGCCTTCACGGTCACCTCCCCGGCCCGCGACAAGAGGTAATCGGCAAAAAAGGCAGGTATTACCGGGGTCCAATCGCTGCCGTACAGCTCCTGCCGGATGTTGACCGCCAGACCGAGCCGTTCCACCGGGCGGTACTTTACCGACGCGAAGGCCGACAGTTCCACACGGGCCTGGTCGTACCCCACCGTGGTCGCCTCGCCGGACTGAGTTACAATCGCCCGGTCCATACTCTTCACGAAGTGCTGGTGGACCGAGACATTTCCGGCGAACATCCATTTGGTACCGGGGTAATATTCGACCCCAAAACGGCCGTATGCCGTGTTGACATAACTCTGAGAATGGATCATCTCCTGAAGCGTTCCGTTGCCCAGGTCGCCGAGGTAGAGGTATTTAAGGTCGGTATATGTATATCCGGCGTTGGCGTATAGTTTATAATCGGCCCGGTAGCGGTCCCACGACACGGTCGCCCGCACGGTCTGCTCGTCCTGTCGGTTCTTGGAGCGGCTTTCGTCCTTGTAATCCACATTGAGCATCGGCACTCCACGCCGCGAGTCGGTGAACCATACCGAACCGCCCAACCGGTTGCCCGCGCCCGCGTCGTAATAGAACTCCTGAAGGGCGTGGAAGTCTTTGAACGAGCCGTTTTTGTTCCTCTCCTTCGGATAGGACCAGTCTACGATATTGTTATCATCGTCGTAAACGTAGTCCTTTTTGCGGTAGTTGGTATATTTGAAATCGTTATCAGAAGTCGCGTAATATATTCTGGTGGAGGTTTGCAGGCGGGGACTTCCGTAGGTAAAACGAAGGAACTCGTCGAACGTTCCGTAACTGCCTATGCCCTGAATATAGCGCACCCCCGGCCCCGTGCCGTATGCCGGTCTTGTGGACAAAACCACCGCGCCCCCCAGGCCTCCGCCCGTCACCCCGACCGAACCGGCTCCGTGGTAGAGACTAGCGTCGTCCACGAAATAGGACGGTATCAGTGAGAAATCGACCATCCCGAGCATCGGCGAGTTCATCTTCATCCCGTTCCACGTAACCTGCGTATGGGAGGGCGCCGTCCCGCGGAATGATGCCGTCGACAGGGTAGCCCGGCCGTAGGATTTTATAAATATGGAACTGGCCTGCGACAGCACGTCGGCCATACTGTTCGTTACGTTATCGCGGAGCGAAACGGTATCCAGCACCGTTTTACGGGCGCCGATATCCTCCAGTATCCTCCGCTCGGTAACGGTCACCTGCTCGATATCAACCGTGCGGTGGATATCCGGGGACTGGGCTTCGGCACCCGCGGCAAAGAGGGTCAGGAGGGCTGTAAGTTTTATCCTTAAATCCATTCGGGCGAGGGTTACCTGAAACAAAATGCTCCCGGGATGATACCGACCCTGAAACTGTCGAGCAGCTCCCCGTCGGAAGAATACCTGTAAACCATACCCGGCTGCTGATAGTCTATCGCGTCGGCCACGTAAACATCCGAAGTTACCGGATTCACACCCAGTCCATAATATATGGTCCCTCCGTACTCGATAAACGGCCGGATTGGTAACCGCTGTTCTTCGATCCCCATCCGCCAAACCGACCGGTTGATAAAATAAATGGTGTCGCGCGTGCCGTTCAGGCACACCTCCGACGGCCAGTCTCCCAGAACGAAATCGAACCGTTCTTCGACGGTACGCGTCGCCGCATCGATGCGGAAGAGCGCCGGTGCCTCGTACCCGTAGGGACTGCCCTCGTAGCCGCCGTCGGTAACGGTCCATATCTTGTCGTTCCGGTCCAGAACCAGCGACGTGGGCTGGATACCTACCCCTATTTCATCCACAAGGGTATCGGTCTCGGTATCGATAACCAGTATCTTGTCGTCATAGGACCAGCAGTTGGTAAATACATACCTGTCCCACTGCACCATCTGCTCGGTGGAGTCGTGCCCGTTCATATCTATATGGCCCGTAATCTCGTAGGTCTGGGGGTTGAATATAGTAATACGCGGATCGTATAAGTCTGTTACATACGCCTTTTCGTCGCTTACGAAATGGATATAACGGGGCGAGGTAAGCGGGCCGATCTCCCCGACCACTTTGAATGTATTGATATCTATCACGAAGATTATCCCGGAATTGTTTACCACTATGAAACCGCGGTCGTCCCTGATGACCATCGACTGGGCCACGTCTCCGAGGTTTATCCCGTTGGCGCGGATAAAAACCTCGTTTTGGATTTCGCCCGTACTCGGGGTGTAGTACGACAGGGAGGCATTCCCGTACATGAAATTACCCTCGTTGGTGACGAACACCCCGTCGCCGGAGGGAACGTAATCGAGATTGAAATCCTCCTCGTCCATCGGGCCGTAGTCCATACAGGAGGGAAACAACGCGCCGAAAAGCATAACGAGGGACACCGAAAGGAGCCTCCCCGTTGCAGTTCGGGACAAAATATGAAGTCTCATCTATCCAACCGGGTTAATGGTTTAACCCGCGGAGTATCAGAGCCTGCAAACGTACTGACCGAGTGAAAATTTGGATAAGTCAGAGAAAATCGCCGGCATCCTCCCATTCTCCGCAGGAGCAATCCGTAAATGCGCACGGCAGGTCTTCTGACTCGTTCCGCTCCGGCGCCTTCCCGCCCCCGGCGGGGACAGTGGCAAAGATTGCCGGAATTTGTGCCCCTCCGAAAGGGGCAGGAACTTACAGCAGCGGGAACTGTCGCCGATTTTCACGGCGTTCCCTTTTAATCCCTCACGCCCGTACGGGCGTTTAGCAGGAACCGTTGCGACTGCAAAAGTAATACTTTTGCCGGGATTCATTTCTATTCCGTGATTATATAAATCGTAAGGGGGCTCCCGGAAATTACACATTAATGACGCGGGAACGACGTTTTTTCCTTCCGGAGGCTGAAAAAACATAAAATTTTATCAAAACCCCCTCTCCGCGGAGGGGGTGTCGGGCAAAATAACTATATTTATAGGATTAAACCTACCTGAATTTATATGTCGACACAAAGATTCAAGGCGCTCGAGTCGCTGAACTGCCTGCAGCCCGTAGAGGTGCAGATACCCGACGGTAAGATTTCCGACTATTTCGGGGTGGACGTATTCAGCAAGGAGCAGATGCGCCAATACCTGCCCAAAGACGTTTATGAGAGCGTTATCGCCTCCATCGATTCCGGCCAGCGGATCGACCGCCGGATAGCCAATCAGGTGGCCAGCGGCATGAAGGCATGGGCGATGGACCACGGGGCGACCCACTACACCCACTGGTTCCAGCCGCTCAACGACTCCACGGCCGAGAAGCACGACGCCTTTTTCGAACCTCTCGTGGGCGGCGGCTCGTTCGAATTTTTCAGCGGCGACCTGCTCGTACAGCAGGAGCCGGATGCTTCGTCCTTCCCCAACGGCGGCCTGCGCAATACTTTCGAAGCCCGCGGTTACAGCGCGTGGGACCCGTCTTCTCCCGCGTTCATCGTGGACCGGACCCTGTGTATCCCGAGTATCTTCGTAGCCTACACCGGCGAGGCACTCGACTTTAAGACCCCCCTGCTCAAGTCGTTGAACGCGCTGGATAAAGCGGCGGTGGAGGTGGCCCAATATTTCGACAAGGACGTCACCAAAGTATACGCCACGCTGGGCTGGGAGCAGGAATATTTCCTTGTGGACGAGGCCCTTTTCAACGCCCGCCCCGATCTGGTGCAGACCGGCCGAACGCTTATGGGTCACACCGCGGCCAAGGACCAGCAGCTGGACGACCACTACTGGGGTTCCATCCCCGAGAGGGTAGCCAACTTTATGAAGGATTTCGAATACCAGTCGTACCGGCTGGGGATACCCATTAAGACACGTCATAACGAGGTGGCGCCCAACCAGTTCGAATGCGCCCCTATGTTCGAGGAGGCCAATATCGCGGTGGACCATAACACGCTTTTGATGACCGTAATGCGCAAGACGGCGGCCAAACACAAGCTGAAGGTCCTGTTTCACGAGAAGCCTTTTATGGGCGTGAACGGTTCGGGCAAGCACTGCAACTGGTCGATGGCCACCGATACGGGTGTCAACCTCCTGGCGCCGGGCAAGACGCCCAAAACCAATATGCAGTTCCTCGCCTTCTTCGTATGCACGCTCAAGGCGGCCAAAGACCACGGCACCCTTATGATGGCATCCATCGCCTCGGCCACCAATTCACACCGTCTCGGCGGCCACGAGGCTCCTCCGGGAATCCTGTCGGTATTCGCCGGCTCGACTATCAACACCATCCTCGATCAGATAGAACAGCGCGTCAGCGACAAGAAGTTAACCCCGAACGAGAAGACCGAAATCAAACTCGATATCGGCAAAATACCCGACATTCTGCTCGACAATACCGACCGTAACCGCACCTCGCCGTTCGCCTTCACGGGCAACCGGTTCGAATTCCGCGCGACCGGCTCGTCCAGCAACTGCGCCCTACCCCTGATTGTGCTCAACAGCGCCATGACCGTGCAACTGCGCCGGTTCAAAAGAGATGTCGAGAAACTTATAGATAAGGGGGCAAAGAAAGACGAAGCGATACTTCAGGTAATCCGCCAGTTCATAATCGAATCCAAGAAGATACGTTTCGAAGGAAACAATTACAGCGACGAGTGGCAGAAGGAGGCGGCCAAACGCGGCCTGCGCGGTATTACCAATGTGCCTCAGGCGTTCAAGGAGTACCTGATGCCCGAGAGCATCGAGATGTTCGAGAGCGTGGGAACGCTGACCCGTACCGAGCTTGCCGCCCGTTATGAAGTGAAGAACGAGACCTATATCAAAAAGATACAGATCGAGTCGCGGGTTATGGGCGATTTGGCCGCCAACCATATTATCCCCATCGCCATAAAATACCAGAATGTGCTGATAGATAATGTACGCGGACTTAAGGAGATATTCGGCAGCGCATACTTCGAAATGGCGAAAGAGGAGATACACACGATAAAGGAGATATCCAAGCATGTCGAATATATCCGCAAGCATTCGCATTTGATGGTGGAGGCGCGCAAGAAATGGAACTCGGTAGAAAATATCGTGGACCGCGCCTTCGGATACGAGGAGGAGGTACGTCCCTACCTCGACGATATACGCGACCATATCGACAAGCTGGAGCTCATTATCGACGACCAACTCTGGCCCCTGCCGAAATACAGGGAGTTGATGAGTTTCAGTTAGACGGCCAACTTGTCCGCTTACTCTGCCGGTGGTCTACCGGATATGGGTTGCGGTCAAGACCATTTCGAAAATCCCGGACCATCGTGCGTACTTCGGCGACTGTCCGGGATTTCATTTTACAGGTAACTACGGGGAAGACGGAAGATTAATCGGCAATGGAGCTTGTACGGTCGGCAAGGGGAAAGGTCATGGATATGCAAAAATGTAAACGGATAATCCACACCTTAAATTCATAACAAATAACTGTTACAGAGGTATTTATAATTCTTTTCGGCGGCCCTCCAAACGCCCCCCGGCAGGATGCATCTCAGTAAGGAAGCCTTTATATTCCCCCTTCATTTTAAGATCCACCAAATATATAAAACCTGAAAAACCGGTGGGTTCCATTAATAACTACCGGCCGCTATTTCCTGCAAATCTTTACAAATTCGCACCACGCACAGGTTTTCTCATCGTCGCACTGGCGGAACGGAACCGTTTCGTCGAACAGCTCAGCCAGTTTTTCGGCGAGCAGGGCCTCGAACTGTTCGCCGTATTGGTGATAGGAAACGACCTGGGCTTTCCGTTCGCGGTCCGTCAAAAGGTGCGAGTAGCCCTCGGCGTTAAGGTTGCGGACGTAGTAGAGGGCGGGCTGTACGTCGCATCCGTGTTTACGGGACAATATAAGCCCGTAGAGCAGGGTCTGGAACGCGGCGGGGTTACGGTCCCGGGCAATGGGCGAGAAGAGGGTCTCCAACCCGTTGAAGGAGAGGGACTCCCGCCCGGTCTTGTAATCCACCACCCTAAGCCGCCCGTCCGGAAGCCTGTCCAGCCGGTCGGCAAGCCCCCTGAAACCCACCGAATGCACCTCCCCGCCGCTCCGGAACCCGAACTGCGTGGAGACCTTATCTTCCGTGCCCGTTATCCGGAACACCGGGCCACCGGCATCGTACGGCAGTATACACTTGTTAATATAGCGCATTATGATATCGGCCACCAGTATCAGGTTGCCGCCGTATTCGTCCTGCGGGATGTTTTCGCCCTTGAGGTACTCGTCACGCACGGCGCGGTCCACCGCCTCCGCCACGGCCTGGCTGCCGATTAGCGCCCGGATAGCGGGGCGGGGGTCGTCCTTGCCGCACAGGGGGGCGTAAAGCAACTCCATGGAGCGGTGCAGGATGGTCCCGAACATGGGTGCGTCTATCTCCTCGCCCGGCTCCTCCTCCTCGTACAGCCCAGCGACGGAGTGGAAATAGAACTTCAGGGAGCACGCGATATAGTTGTGGAAAGAGGTGGGCGAGAGCTGTTTTTTGCCCGAGAGGAACCGGGCCAGACGCAGGGCCGTATCCCCGGTTTTGGGTATCTCCACGCCCCGCCTGCCCGGAACGGTAACGTCGAGGCCCACCCCGAGACGGCGAAGTTCGTGCTCCGATTCATACATCAGCTGGTAGATATAGCGGCTCTGCTCGCCGCTGCTTTTTTCGTCCGACTTGGAGCTGTAAACCAGATGCACGTTCTCCGCCCGCTGCAAAAGGCGGTAAAAGTAGTAGGCGTATACCCCCTCGTGGTGCTGCGGGGTCGGAAGGCCGTATGCAAGGCGAAGGTTATACGGGATAAACGAATAGGAGGCGACACGGTTGCCGGGGAAGTTGTCGTCGTTCATCGACAGGACGATAACATTCCGGAAATCGAGGTTACGGGTCTCTAGTATCCCCATTACCTGCACCCCCCGAAGTGGTTCCCCTTCGAAGGGGATACGGGTATTCTGCAAGATTTTGCGTACCAGCGACAGGAACACCTTGGCCGTAACCTCCAGCCCGCACGCGGCAAGACTGTTGGTAACCCGGCGAATGTTGTCGGCGATAAGCACCAGCTGGTCCCTGTCCTGCCCCCGCTCCGGCCCGGCAAGCGCCGGAGAGGTGAGAACGGCCGAGAGCGCCGAAACCAGATAGCCGGAAAGTTCCTGCCATTCCCCGCCCGCTCCTGTGAGCAGGGTAGCCAGCGGCGAGGATTCCGGAACCATACCGGTAATATCGGGATACAAGACCTGCCTGCGCTTTACCTCCGCCGTCACCTTGTCCGATGTGCCGGGGTCGATACCGGCTATATACGGGTGGGCGAGAAGACCCGTAAGGTCGGTGTAGCGGAACAGCACCTTCTCCCCGCGCGTCTTCCGGCGGGACTGCATCTCCGCAAGGCGTTCGTAAAGGGTGTAGGCCGGGGTGAGTTTTAGCGGGTAACCCATCGTGATATTTATATCGCCGATGCTGTCGGGAACGGACGAGAGGACGGGCATGAGCAGGTTCTCGTCCGTCAGGACGATGGCCGTCTCCTTGTCCGGAACCCGTCCGGACTCCGCGGCGAACTGCCGGAGCCCCTCCCCGGCGTACTTGCACTGCATACTGTCCGACGGCGAGGCCACGACCGTTATCCGTTTGGGGCGGGCGAAGTTGTCCGTCGGGCCCAACGGATGCCGTTGCGGGAACAGCCGCCGGTTCTCCCGGATAAACAGCCCCGCCTCCTGGTCGCCGTCAGCCACATAATAGTCGTCGTAGTCCCAGAAAAATTCGGCGTTGCGGCTGGTGGCCAGATATTTGAAGAGTATCTTCTCGCACCCAGTGAGGGCGTTGAACCCGGCGATTACGTAACCCGTGCCGTCGGCTTCGTCCGGGGCCGGGAGACGGCCCGCGCGAATATTGTCGGCCGCCTGCCGGTAAACCATGCCCGGGTAACCTATGCCTTTCGAAGCCAGCGATTCGCGGTACTGCGTATAGATATCGTAGAGCGACGCCCAGATATCCAGAAATTTGCGCTTCTCGTCGGAATATCCGTTTTCGTGGCCGAAGCTCTTCCAGAAACGGGCTATAATCTCGGCCTGCTCCGGTTCGAGGTAGCCGGTGTCCTTCTCCAACTCCTTTAGGTCGGCGATGTTGCGGAACAGCATTCCCGCGTCTATCAGGTACTTGTCGATGGAGTCGAAGTCCGACAGGAGCATCTCGCCCCAGTAGTAGAACGAATCGAAAGTCTCGGCATGGAAGCGGGAGTAGACCTTGTAAAGCTCGGCCACCAACGGGATACGCTCCCCGACCGTGAGGGCGGAATAGCGCTGCATAACGTCGTCCACCGTCCGGAACTCCGGCGACCAGAGCGGCCTGCCCGCCGCCGCGGTAAGGGCCTCGGTAAAAAACAGCCGCGCCCTCCGACTGGGGAATATAATACAAAGGGACGAAATATCGTCCCCGTATCTTCGGTATAGATTCTCCGCAAGAAGCGAAAGGAATGTCTGCATCGTCTATCGTTGTCGGCCGGGCGAACCGTTCATATTCGACCGGGAAGCCCATGAAGCCGGTGTTCTTAAAATACAATCCGATATGAACGGGGTCGGCAGGCCCGCAACGGCTGCCCGATTTGGCGACCCGGGCCGTATTCGCCGGGACTTCCGATTCCCCGACGGGAACATGGTGCCGGGGCCGGGGCCGACCGTTAACCTGGTAATACGGGTACCTGCTTGTATCAGTCGCCGATATTCAGGATGCTCGACCCGAACATACCGGAACTCATCCGGGAGGTCTTGTCGCGCATCACCCGCGGCTGGCCTTTGTAGAATATCGTGGAACTGGTCTTGGCGTTGGCCACCAGCCGTTCCTCCACGCCGATATACATTTCCGCTCCCGTGGCGGTATCGACCTCGGCAGAAACCACAGCCATTTCGCGCGCGTCCACCTTGCTCCGCTCCGTGGCCGACATGGTAAGGTATTTGGCCTCGCCGGTAAACATCGCCGCCGAGTTACCCGATACGCTTGCAATCAGGTCCAGCACGTCGAAACCTACCGTGACCGTAGCCCCGCCGTTGGCCGTAAAGTGGAAAATATCGCCCGTGAGGGGTTCGGCCGAGGTGAACTCGCTGCCGGAAACGGTTACTGCGTTCAGGCCGTCGGTGTAGTAGACCTTAACGTCCGCGTGGCCCTTTCCTTTCGAACCGGAAGAGTTGAGCGAGACCGTCAGCGTTCCGTTGGAGACAATCCACCGCAGCTTGGTGATATCGGCATCGGTCAGAATTATCTCTATACTGCTCGTTTCGGCGCGGATAAGCTCGGCCGTAATATTGCCCGAGAAGGATACCGCGTTGAAATCGTCGAGGTTTTCGCTCTGTATGGTCTGCTGTGAAAAGAGGCTCATGGCCGTGAATAACATTATGGCGGCCAGCGCTGTCGCTTTTTTCATATACCGATTCTTTTTAGATTTCGATTTAACGATGCAAGTTAATATTTTTTTGGAAAACCGCCTGTTCACTTGTTCCGATAATTTATCGTGAACCTGACGAAACAGGAGGACGGCTATTCCCTGCCGCCTCGTAGGAAAAGCTACCGAAAAGTCCCGACTCCGTTTTTCCCGGCCCTCTGAAGAAAATTTCCATGTGCCGGGGTTATTTTATACCTTTGGTTCTCTGACGGCCTACCGGGGATTCGGTTAAGGTACGCCCTCTCTCCAATGGGTAAGGAAAAACAACAAGCTGAAAATGGGAGAAGTAAGGATAATAAAAGCGTCGGCCGGGTCGGGAAAAACATTCCGGCTGGCATACCAGTATATTCGCGCGGTGGTGGAGGAACCGATGCAGTACAGGCATATCCTGGCGGTGACCTTTACAAATAAAGCGACGGAGGAGATGAAACGACGTATAGTCTCCGAACTCAACTCTTTGGCACAAGGACACAAGTCCGCATATATGGATATGCTTGCCGCGGATACGGGGTTTTCCCGCAGTGAAATATCCCGCCGAGCGCTCAGGGCCCGAACGCGGATACTGCACGATTACAGCCGCTTCGCCGTACTCACCATCGACAAGTTTTTCCAGCGCATAATACGGTCGTTCGTAAAAGAGCTGGGCATCGACCTTAATTTCAACCTCGAACTTCAGACCGAGGGGCTGGTGGGCCGCTCGGCCGAGGCCCTGATTGAGAGGATGGCCACGGACGGAGAGTTGAGGCGATGGCTCTCCGAATATGTGGAGGAGCGTATCGACGACAACCGCCAGTGGGATATCCGGCAAAGCCTCGCGGCAATAGGTAACGAACTGTTCCGCGAGAATTTCAGGCGGGTGGCCGCCGAGGCCCCCGGTAAAGAGACCCTGCGCGAGGTGATTAAAGAAGCGGCCGCAAAGTATCGCACGATAACCGGGCGGATGCGCTCCGCGGCGGCGGAGTCACTCGAAATAATCGCCGGTGCGGGGCTGGGCGTGGCCGATTTCGCCTACGGCAATACGGGTGTCGCCGGATATCTGGCCAAAACTGCCGAGGGGCAGATAGAGGATTACGGCTCGAGGGTAGAGCGCGCCCTTACTTCCGACGAGGGATGGTATTCGAAAAGTACCCCGTATAAAGACCTTATAACGGGCGTGATACCTCCCCTGCGCGAGAAACTCGAAGAAATTTGCCGCGCCTACCGCGACAACTGCCGGTTTTTCGCCAGTTTCACCCTGCTGAAAGACAATTACCGCAGCTTCGCACTGCTGGGCGATTTGGCCCGCACGATGGAGGAGATATGCGCCGACGAGGGTATTATGCCCATTTCGGAGACCAACAATATCCTGCGTAAACTCATCTCCGGCAACGACACTCCGTTTATATTCGAGAAGGCCGGGAACTACTTCGACACATTTATGATCGACGAGTTTCAGGACACCTCCACGATGCAGTGGGAGAACTTTCTGCCGCTGCTCCGGAATGCCGTGGCGCAGTCCGAGAGGGACGCGGTGCTGCTTGTGGGGGACGTAAAGCAGTCTATTTACCGCTGGAGGGGCGGCGACTGGCGGATACTGGCGGAGGTGGGCCGCACATTCGGCCGGGCTCGTGACGAGGCCCTTAGAACCAACTGGCGGAGCCGCCCCGAGGTGGTCCGTTTCAATAACCTGCTGCTCGGGAAAATAACCGCGCTGGCGGACGGAGCGCTCTGCGAGCGGCTGGATGAGGCCCTCGCCGAGAGATACATCGGCGGGGAACTCTCCGGGGCGCTCCGTTCCGTTGTAAGCCGGGCTTACGGGGAGCATGCACAGCAGCCTGCGGGGAGGCGGACCGGCGGGCATGTCACGGTAACCTACTACGGTCTGGCGGACGAGGAACCGGTGCCTCCCGTGATTCGCAAAATCGAGGAGCTTCAGGAGCGCGGGTTCGGACCCGGGGATATCGCCGTGCTGGTGCGCTACAACGCGGACGGGATACGGATTGCCGATATGCTGCTCGAACACAAGAGCCGCAACCCGGACAGCCCGTACTGTTACGATGTGGTTACTCAGGAGGCCCTGACTATCGGTTCGTCTGCGGCCGTGAACTTCATAATGGCCTGTTTCCGGCTGTCGGCCGGGGACGAGGATATTCCGCAGAAGGTGTTTTACAACAACTTTCTGGGGCGCGGGTTCGGCGAGGCGCTTCCGATGGCGGAGAGGGAGTTCCTGCTGTCGCTCGGGCGCAGGCCCGTAACCGAGGCTTTCGACGAGGCGGTGGCGTTTTACGCCATCACCGACCCGTCGCATGCCGCCTACCTTCAGGCGTTGCAGGACCAGGTGCTCACCTGGTCCGATTCGCGTATCGGCGATATGCCGATGTTCGTCCGGTGGTGGGACGAAACGGGGGCCATGCATTCGGTAAACGTACCGGGCAACGGCAAGGCCGTCACCATCGTCTCCATACACAAGTCGAAGGGACTGGAATACAAGGCGGTAATAATTCCCTACTGCAACTGGAGCCTTACGCCCGGTCCTCGGACCCTTGTGTGGACGGCGGGCGACGGAGGTGGTTTCGAGCGACTTGGGACGGTGCCGGTGCCGTACAGCGAGAAGATGGGAGGGTCGCACTTCTCCGGAGGCTATTTCCACGAACTGGCCATGTCTTACGTCGACAATATCAACCTCTTTTACGTCGCCGCCACGCGCGCCGAGGAGGAACTCCATATAATGATACCCGGGGTGCCCAAAACACCGGGTCGGATAAGTTCGCTTATCCACGCATCGCTGTCCGTTGCGGGGGATACGGTGGAACTGGGAGCCGGGCAGGATTGCGGTACTGACCGGGAGGCACGAACCGCGAACGGAGATACCACCGGAATGGATTCCGGTGTTGAAAAACAAGGCGATATGGCCGGTATGACCGGACGGGTCCAAAACTCCGGGAATGAAATAATATTCAGTTTCGGGGAGCCTGTAAGTCGTCTGCCTGAAGCGGGTGAGCAGACCGGCGAAGTGGTATCCGTGCCGTTCGTTTCGTTCCCCGTGAGCGGTAGGGTAAAACAGAAACGGAGTTACGGGCGATTCGAGGAGGAAGGTATCACGGCGGCCGTAACGCCGCGCGATTACGGTATCCTGCTCCACGAGGTATTCGAATCCGCCCGGACCTATGCGGATGTTCTGGCGGCAGTGGACCGACTAATCGCGAACGGGGCGGTATCGCCGGACGAGGCTGCCGGTCTGCGCTCATCGGTGGAACGGGCATTCGAAAACCCGTACGTCGCCGACTGGTTCGGGTCGAGGTGGGAAAGGGTTCTTAACGAACGCGATATCCTTGTGCCCGGTTCGGGGTACTCACGGCGCCCCGACAGGGTGATGGTTGCGGGCGAGGAGACGGTTGTTGTCGATTTCAAATTCGGCAGTATACGGGACAACGCCCACCTCACACAGGTCGGGCGGTACAGGGACTTGCTGGAGCGGATGCACGGCGGTACGGTACGGGGATTCGTCTGGTACGTGACTCTCGGTGAGGTTGCGGAGGTGTGACGAGGGTTCAGGTCCGGCCCCGTAACAACTGCGAAATAAGGCAATAGAGTTACGGGCGGGGAATGTTAAGATGTCATTCCGAGCGTCAGCAAACCGACTAAGGAAAGACAGCATAAGCTCGCTTACGAGGCCATATGACGATGAAAGTAACTCCGCAGGCGCAGCAAAGAATTTTCAACCAATGTGGGTCATTCTGAGTGAACCGGAGAATAAGAGTGCGCCCGTAAGCTCGGGGGAGGAGGAGGAACTCTCAGGAGTAATTTTTAATCTACGCCGGTATAAAGGAAGATCCTTCGTACGGTTCCCTCCTCAGGATGACATCTGATATATAATCCCTCGGTTGCCTTCGGCTCCTCGGGATGATATTTATAATATATGTCATTCTAAACGAAGTGAAGAATCTTACAAATTATATCCAATGGAGACTCCAAAGTTATTCCCTTCGCTTATCCACCCCGGCCTGAGGACGACTAACTCTGTTTTCCTCTTAGCGGCTCGGCAAAGGGAATATATTCGCTTGCACTATCCTGCACTGTCGAGTCAGTGAGCCCGCCCGGCTAAATCCGAACCGGTTCGTCGCAATCCGTTCCTCCGGATGACACTTATTTATATGTCATTCCCAACGCCAGCGAAGAACCTTCTTTATTATAAACCAGCGGTAGATGCTCTCCGCAGGAGTGCTCCCGGTGCCATATCGAGCGGCTTTATTTTTAATACTTTGAACTTTCCTTCTATAATGCTACCCCTACGGGATTTATTCCTCCTTTCAGGGCATAGTCTACGTACAGTCTATACTCCGGCTTTTGCATTATAGTGAGAAAGTTCCGCACATAAGACTGCCGCGCAGTATGCCTGCGGCCCGCCGGGGGCGGGATGGAAGGCCGCAAAGACAAGTAGTGTAAATTGCAAATAGTACATGAATAAACCCGGCCCCGTTCCCTGCGGCAGGTTCTTAGTCGGAGTATTACAATGGGTCAGAACAGCCCCAACTCCCTACCCTTGGAGAGTATCGCCTCGTACGGATCGCCGGGAAGGTCCAGCGCCACGGCAAATGCCGGTTCGGTCTTGAGTCCGGCAAGTTTCAGCTCCATTACCCTGTCGCGCAACCGGCTGCCGCAGGTCCGGAGCAGTTCGTATTCGGTTATCATATGGAGGTAGCCGTTCTGCCGGGTGGCCGGGACATTCTCAGCGAACACCTCTATTTCCACCCCGCAAGCACGGAACGAACAGACAAGAGCCGACCGGCCCCCGCTGGACGGTACGGTAACAACGGAAACCTTCCCCGGTCCCGTAACGGCCGGTAAGTAGTTTCTCCAGCCGGGCAAATCCGGTGCACTCGCCATCCTCGCCATCCTCGCCACCTGCCCGGCAGAGTATATCTATATCGCTCCCGGGAATATCGATACCGATGGGTATCGTCCCCGCCACTACGGGACCGAACGGCGCCAGAAGCTCCATTATTCCGGTATAGGTAAGTATCTGCGCGCATTTTCTCTGCACCGGATTACCGTTGCGGAGATACTCCGCAGAGGTGAAATCCGGCCGGTCCCCGATAAATATTTTATTCGACATCCCTACCCGATATGGTGATTTTGTTATAATTTAGATGGCGGGCCGTACGGGCAAGCGGGTGCAGACCAAAACCTCCATCACTTCCCGCCCAATCAACGGGCAGGCCCGGTAGTTACTCAAACCGTTACGCCATCACCCTATCCCTCCGCCAATATAAAAAACTTCCGCAAAGCCTGTGGCCTTGCGGAAGTTTTTTTATTTGGCTGCCGGCAACCTACACGGGTCCCGGAAGCAGTTTAGTCGTTCAGCGAAAAACGCTGGTAAGCAACTATTTCGACATCCTTATCTACCGATTTGATATAACCGTCCACGGTGAGTTTCGGGTTCTTTACGAATGCCTGATTCACGAGGGTTGATTCGCTGAAATATTTGCGAAGTTTACCTTCGGCGATTTTGTCGAGCATAGCTTCCGGCTTGCCGTCCAAACGGGCCTGTTCGCGGCCGATAGCGCGTTCACGCTCGATAACGTCTGCCGGGCAGTCCTTCTCGCTTATCGAAACGGGCGCCATCGCGGCCGCCTGCATCGCAACGTCGTACGCGGCTTCCTGCGGGATAACTTTACTGAAACCCACCATCGCGCCCAACTTCTTGTTGCTGTGCACGTAAACAATACACATCGGAGCTTCGATTTTACCGTAGTACGGCAGTTCGACCTTCTCGCCCGTCTGACCCGATTTTTCGGTAACGGCATCGGCAACGGTAACATCGCCCAGCTTTGCGGCCAAGAGCGTATCCATATCCGCGGCATCCACCGAAACGGCGGTCGCAAGGATATCTTCGGCCGTTTTCGAGAAATCGTCGTTCTTGGCTACGAAGTCCGTTTCGCATGCGAGGCACGCCATGTAGGCCTTGGTTCCGTCCACTACACGGGCTACAACCACCCCTTCGGTAGCGGTGCGGTCGGCACGTTTGGCGGAAACGAGCTTACCTTTTTCGCGGATAATTTCCTGCGCACGGTCGTAATCGCCGTTTGCCTCCTGAAGAGCCTGTTTGCAGTCCATCATGCCCGCGCCGGTCATTTTGCGCAGTTTCGCGACATCTGCTGCTTTGATTTCCATATCTATATTATTTTTAATCAGTTACAAATTCCGTTCACATCATTCAAACGGAAGAACCGGGAAAAACCCATTGCAAAGCCTAACTTCCCGACAAGCGTTCTATTCACGCCCTCATTCGGCAGCGGCACCCCCCGATCCTTCCGGGCCGGGGCGCGGCGGAACTATTCCGCCGCTTAGGCCGGTTTTTCTTCGGTAGTTTCTGTGGCAGCCGGGGCTGCCTCTTCGGCCTCCTGACGGGGAACATCGGCCTTTACGGCCTTGCGTATCCGCGGTTTGGCTTCTTTCTCATCCTTGTTGGGGACGTTTTCGAGGACGTCCTTCTCTTTCTCGATACGGCGCTCGTTAAGGCCCTCCGCGATGGCGGCCGTAACGGCCTCGATTACCACGGCGATGGATTTGGTCGCATCGTCGTTCGCCGGTATAACGTAGTCTATGTCTGTCGGATCGCAACAAGTATCTACCATGGCGAATACGGGGATGCTCAGCCTTTTGGCCTCCCTTACGGCATTGGCCTCCTTCTGCACGTCCACGACGAACAGGGCGGCCGGAAGCCTCGTAAGGTCGGCTATCGAACCGAGGTTCTTCTCGAGTTTGGCCCTCTGACGGGCTATCTGGAGTTTCTCCCTCTTTGAAAAATTGTCATAAGTTCCGTCCGTCGTCATCTTGTCGATGGTCGACATCTTCTTGACGGCCTTGCGTATAGTGGGGAAGTTTGTAAGCATACCGCCCGGCCAGCGTTCGGTTACATACGGCATATTTACCGCGGCGACACTCTCGGCTACAACGTCTTTAGCCTGTTTTTTCGTAGCCACGAAAAGTATGCGGCGACCGCTCTTGGCAATCTGTTTCATCGCTGCGGCGGCCTCATCGATCTTTATCACGGTCTTGTGAAGGTCGATGATATGGATTCCGTTCTTCTCCATAAAGATATAGGGAGCCATTTTGGGATTCCATTTCCTTTTAAGGTGACCGAAGTGGACTCCGGCTTCCAGTAATTGATTAAAATCAGTCCTTGGCATTACTGTCTGTTTTCTAATGATTTAATTCTCTTTCTTCAACCCGCCCGGTAGCGACCTAGTCGATCCGGCAGGTTTTGTCGCGGCGGGGCAACCTTGCGGTAGCGCTCTTACTAAAGAGGGCGGTCTGCCGGGTTTGAAACCCGCACCGTGCAATCCGTATGGGTGCAGGATTAACGCTTGCTGAACTGGAACCTCTTACGTGCTCCCGGCTGTCCCGGCTTCTTACGCTCAACGACACGCGAATCGCGGGTCATGAAACCGTTCTTCTTCAGTATCGGCCTCCACTCCGGGTCGATTTCGACCAGAGCGCGTGCGATACCGAGACGTGCGGCTTCCGCCTGCCCGTGGATACCACCTCCCGTAAGGTTTATTTTAATGTCGTAATTTTCAGCTACGTTAAGCACCGAGAGCGGCTGCTTAACCACGTACTGGAAAATTTCGAGCGGGAAATAGTTGTCCAGAGACCTGTTGTTAATCGTAATGTTGCCCGATCCGGCTTTCACGTAAACGCGGGCTACTGCGGCTTTCCTGCGTCCTACGGTGTTTACAACTTCCGTACTCATTACTTAATCTCGTTTAATTTGATAGTTTTGGGATTTTGTCCCGCATGCGGGTGCTCTGCACCGGCATAAACCTTAAGGTTCCTCAGAAGGACGGCGCCCAGCCGGTTCTTCGGAAGCATGCCTTTTACGGCTTTCTCGATAATAAATTCGGGCCTGTTGCGCTTCATGTAGTCGGCCGGGGTAGCGAAACGCTGTCCCCCCGGGTAACCGGTGTGGCGCACGTAGGTCTTCTCGGTGAGTTTGTTGCCCGTCAGTTTTACTTTCCCCGCGTTCAGCACGATAACGTTATCGCCGCAGTCCACGTGTGGAGTAAAGCCGGGCTTGTTCTTGCCTCGGAGGATCTTGGCCACCTGCGATGCAAGACGTCCGAGTACCTCCCCGTCGGTGTCGATGACAACCCATTGTTTGTCGACCGTCGCAGCGTTGGCAGATACTGTCTTGTAGCTTAATGAATCCACTTTTCTACGTTTAATTAATAAATTAATACTTGTTTACGGGAACACCTCCGCCGGAGGCCCCCGCGATCCGTACCCCAACATTTAAGGGCGTGCAAAGATAGCGATTTAATCCCGAATAAAAAAGCCCTGACAATATTATAGGTTATATTCTTTATAATAGATAAACCATATATTTGTAATAGCTAACCCTCTTATACTAAACCTTATGAAAAAATTCTTACTGTCAATTTCCGTCACGCTCTCGTTATTGGCGTGCAATAATACCCCGGCGGAGGATGAAAGGCAAATTCACAGAGATCTCCTGGAAGACTTTACATGTCCCATATTCCGAGCCTGGGTCCTTGAAATTTTCGATAGCAATAAAGACGGTGAAATATGGGAGAACGAGTTAATACATTACGGCAATATAATGGATATATCCGATCTTGGTATTACTTCTCTCGAAGGTATAGAGCATTTTAAGGATTATGAACTCGTATATGCACAAAGTAATAAGATAAAAAGTGTCGAAAATATAAAATTCCATGAAACGGTAAAAGGTATATATTTAGACGATAATGAAATTGAGAGATTGGGAATATCCAATTTACGGCATATGGAACTGTTGGGTTGCTCCGGGAACCCGTTGGTCGAATTGGATCTGTCAGGTGAAAATTGTTTATCGACCCTTCATATGGGGAATAATCCCGAATTGAAATGGGTCGATTTCAGCCATTGCCAGAATCTCTACAACCTGACGGTTTTCAACAGTAAATTTACCGAACTCGACCTATTGAATTGTCCTAACCTGACCCACTTGTTTATTAGGGACAATGAATTGCTGGAAACCCTGTATATTCCTAAAAGTACCTATAACAACCTGCAAATTAATTATTACGGTTTAAAAGTACGATTTTCTTACCCGAAGGACGAACCGCTGAACGATAAGTTTACTTCTCCCCGGTTCCTTGCGTACCTGCTGGAAAATTTCGACACGGATAAAGATGGAGTCATAACCGACACGGAGCTGCTGGATGTCTCAGCCATACACATCTCCGGGATGGGTATAAAGGATCTGGAATTAAAATACCTACCGTTACTGGGCCATATTTATGCATCTAATAATGATCTAAAGGAGGTCGATCTTACTGAAAATGTGGCGGTAACGACTGTCGATTTTTCATATAACGATTTAGAAAACATTAGGTTTAATCCGGGAATAAGAAGTGCCGATATCTCTTATAACACATTAGAGTGTATAGATTTAGACGGTTGTTCCATACAGATACTAAATTGCCGTAATAATCGGTTGGAAACCCTTTCAGTCGATAAAAGCCCTAAAATATATGAGATTGACGTACGGAATAACCGCCTGACAGAGTTGGATATCAATAGAACGGGCCTAAGTAAATTATACTGTGACAATAATTTAATCGGCAGATTGGATTGTTCAACAAACGAATTAATAGAGATTACTTTCGCAGGCAATCCCATAACCGAATTATACTGTTCTAATAACCCTCTGAAAATAATCGACCTTACTAATACCGATAATCCGGTAACTACTTTGGAAATAGCCGACTTCAGAAATTGCAGAGAATTGGAGTATGTTAACCTAACCATGAGTAACGAAGCCACCAATAGCAAGACCAGCCGTTCGAATATTATCCTAACCGAATGTCCGGCTTTAAGAGAAGCATATATTTATAACTATTGGGGGCCTTATTTAACAATTTCATCCTCCACGAGCCTTGAAAATCTCGAAGTCGGCTATGTTAATACAACCGAGCCACTGGTGCTAAACGTTTGGCCCGGCTTCGATATCGATGATTACCCGCAATTTGAAATTCCTGAAGATACGGTTTTCAGATAAATCCTACGAGAACCATGCTTGTCCGGTATGGTTCTTTTTTCTATATCTTCTCTAATATTCCGGCGCCTGCCAGAAATACTCTTCGTCGCTGGTGGTAAGGTACCCGTCGTTTGAGTAGGCCGGGTTGGAGTAGCCCTGCGGAACGAGGTTTATATATTTGCTTTCGGAGTTAAAATAGGGCGATTCGACACAAAATAAATTCAGTTCCGGCGCCTGGAGCCAATAAAGGTTCTTGGTCATATATTCGTCGAGGTAGTGGTCCCGGGTCTGCGGGGTGCGGTTGTTATGGTTGGCATCCTCGTTCAGGTAGTACGGCCTTCCGTCCCGCATCCTCCGGCGCACCTCGCGAAGGCCGAGCGGCTCGCCGTTCTCGTCCGTAACGTAGGCGTTGAACGAGGGGTCCATCCATAACCACCGCCCGAGGTCCTGCGACCAGACGGCATTGATGACATGGCAGTCGCCGTCGTCGAAATCCTTCGGCATACAGGTTATGAACCGGGACTTAAAACCCATTGCCATGTAACAGTCGTTCAGTGCGATTGCCAGCATACGGCAGTTCAGCCCCCGGCCGTCGTTGGCTTTGGAGTAGTTGTAAAGGTCCACGGCCGAGTACTCACAATAGGGCTGGTGGCCGCCGTCGTGCGGAATA
Source organism: Rikenellaceae bacterium (assembly GCA_020859685.1). Taxonomy (GTDB): domain Bacteria; phylum Bacteroidota; class Bacteroidia; order Bacteroidales; family Rikenellaceae; genus WRDF01. The sequence continues at coordinate 14,726 of JAJBVT010000092.1, read as the reverse complement.
AGGTTATGGACGAAGGTCATAAGATTGATAATTCGCGAAACCTCGTCCCCGCTGCCCACGACGGTATCGAGCTGGAAATATTGCCGCACGTTGCGTATCCGGCCGTTTGTGACCGGCTCGTAATGGAACTCCGGGTACCCGGCCCTATCCTCTGTCCCGTACTCTCCGCCTTTTCGGAGGATATCCAGATAATCGCCCTTTTCCCGCATCAGCCCGATTATCTCCCGGAACCGGTCCGTCTCCCGGATATTATCGAGGTCCTCGTCCTCGAGGGCATGCTTAAATTCGTTCCATCCCATTTCCTGCGCCCGGGCCAGTGCGTCCAGCGCAGGCTGCACCTCTGCTGCGAGGGAAAGAAAACAGGCCATATTATAATAATTGGGTGCCAGAGCGGGCCGCAGGCGCCAGTAATCCGGGTCGTTCTCCGTCAGGAACTGGAGCCAGTCGTTGCACTCCGAAAGGATTTCGGCGGCCCCTTTAAGGTCGCCGCCCTCCGCGGTTTCCCGTGCGCGGCCTTTATATTCGGCGAGCCCCCCGGTCAGTTCGTCGAGACTTATGCGCACATAATCCTGCCCCTGCGCAAAGTTAAGACCGAGGAGCGCCAAGGCCGTTAGAATAATCTTTTTCATGGTACGGAAGTTTCGGGTTATGATATCAATATACAAATATACAAAAAAAAGCAGGTAACCTCCCTACCTGCATTAACGCCTTTTTATCTCCGTGCTCACATTCCCCGGAAAAAATCGGCCAGCGATATATTGAAATAACGGCAGATGGCGCTCAGGGTGCTGATGGAAATGTTTACCCTTGCGGTTTCGATACGGGCTATATGGATCTATGTATCCGCATAAACCATCTCCTGCGAAATGCCCTTCTCCTCCCTCAGTTTTTTTATCCTCACAGCCAACTTACGCAGTAGTTCCTGGTCCCGTATCTGCTTCATCTTACAAAAATGTACCCTCCGACGCGCCAATGAAATGACACATTTGTCAGTTTAATTTTTTTTACATAATTTTAGCCCGTTCAAAACACACAGGGGCCTGTATGTCATAAGGCAAAAAGCGTACAAAACCGCTCGCGAGGCCCCGTAAACTACCAGATAACGACACTTTTTATCGATATGAGGAACTTGGCAGGCGGCCTGATGAGGCGGCTCGGAATACGGTTGGGAAGGGATGCTGCGGAAAAGGCGGACAAAGAGGGAACTATTCCCATCGTACTTACCCCGCACAAGCTGATACAGGTGGAGAACATCAGATGCTACAGGACCGCGGAAGGGGTGCGTATGTCGTTCGGGATAAGGAACATGGGGACCGAACTTACCAGCTACGGCCTGAAGGTCATCAATAACTTCGACCCCCGCGGCCGCGAATACGACTTCGTAATGAGTTTCGGCAAAGCGGGTTCGTCCTCCCGGCAGATGCTCCATTACACCCTGCCCCACGATATTCCGATAACCCTAACCATAGAATTCCCCGGGGAGTGGGACGGTGTGGACCGTATAGCCCAGGTTAAGTTCGCCGGCCTGTGTACCCACCGCAATAGAAACCGTGAAAAGTACAACCCCACGGGCAGTTTCCTGTTCCGAAATGTCCCGATTGAAGAGCAGGATTGCGGCGGGATATAACCCGTCCCCGGCCCCGGGAATTTTTAAACTCCCTTTACGGGCGGCCCATAAGGGGCCGTTAGGCTTTACGGGCGGTCTCCCCGGTACATGTAATAAATCAACTGCCTGTATAGGCGGCCTCACCTCCCTGATGCGGCCCGCACATCGCAAGGCAGACGTTATATCTATAATTACCGGATACGATTGCTCTGATAAGAAGAAAAGCCTTTCGCTCCCCGACCATAGGCCGACCCCCGGCGTATCGGATATTACCCGCGGATTACGGCAAAATATTCGTTCCCGGCGCAGGGCGGGTAACGGCGTAATAATTATCTTTGCCAGTCGATAATGGCACCGACCGTATGAACAGGCAGATTCTCCGGCTGGCAATACCGAATATCATCTCGAACATCACCATTCCGCTTCTCGGCATGGCCGATACCGCCATTGCCGGAAGGCTCGGAGGCGAGTCCAATATCGGAGCCATAGCCATCGGCACGGCCATCTTCGGCTTCATCTACTGGAACTGCGCCTTTATCCGTATGGGTACCAGCGGCCTTACGGCGCAGGCCCTCGGGGCCCGAAACCTTCGCGAGACGGCCAACCTGCTGGTCAGGTCTATGGCCGTAGCCCTTTCGATAGCCGTACTGCTGCTCATCTTTCAGGTGCCGCTCGGACGGCTTACCATCGGAGTGATGCAGGCCGGGCCGGACACTAAAGGACTCGTGGCCCAATATTTCTTCGCCCGGATATGGGCGGCTCCGGCCACCGTGTCGCTCTACTCCATCCACGGCTGGTTTATCGGAATGCAGAACGCCCGTATCCCGATGTGGGTGGCTATTTGCCAGAACGTAGTCAATATATCGGCCAGCCTCTGGTTCGCCGTGGGGCTGGATATGGGTGTGGCCGGTATCGCTTGGGGAACGGTGGTATCGCAGTATTTCGGGGTCGCCATGTCGTGGGTCCTGTGGTGGAGGTACTACCGCCGCCTAAGCCGGTACGTGGAGTGGAAAGAGGTGCTGAGGGTCAAACCGATGCTCCGGTTTTTCGATATCAACAAAGATATATTCCTGCGCACGGCGTTCAACGTATGCGTATATACCTTCTTCACATGGGCCTCCTCCGGATACGGGGACGTCCTGCTCGCCACCAACTCCATCCTGATACAGCTCTTCACCTTCTTCTCCTACATGTCCGACGGGTTCGCCTATGCCGCGGAAGCCATTACGGGCAGGTTTACCGGGGCGCGGAATTTCACGGCCCTGCGCAGGGCGGTAAGCCTGATGTTCCGGTGGTGCGCGGGGATTGCGGTGTTTTTCGTCCTAATTTACAGGATGTTCTGGCGAAACATTATAGGCATCTTCACCGATTCGGCAGATATTATGGCCACGGCCGGGGAGTACATTGTATGGATAATGCTCGTGCCTCTGATAGGCTTTGCGCCGTTCCTGATGGACGGGGTGCTAATCGGGGCCACGCGGACGCGGATTCTACGCAACTCCATGTTCTGCGCGACGGTGGTCTTCTTCTCGCTCTATTATCTGCTGGCGGGAAGCCTCGGGAACGATGCGCTGTGGCTCTCTTTCCTGGTATTCCTCGTGGTAAGGGGCGTGACCCAATACCTGTTCTCCGACCGGCTGAGGATACTCTACCGGTAATACCCATAACCGATTCGAACCTTCCCCTTTTTATCGAGGTAATCGATCCATGTTACACTAAAGAGAAAATAACCTTCTGCTTTGCGGACGTGCGGTGCGCCGGTGGCGTGGTGCCAGCCGCTACAAAGCGGTGTGAATTTTAAATAGATTACCTTTATAATGGATATCGGCATCCTCCTGAGCGGCTACTCCACTATGGGTAACAATACCTCCCCCGGAAATCCACCGGCCCGTTGCGTGGCCCTACCGTTTGTGTATGCCCGTTGCCGGATGTGTGATTTAACACTAATTAACACTACGCGGGGGCGGCCACGGGCGGATTTTTGCTAATTTTGGTGAAAAACCGGATATGAGGTATTACGTATTCATAACTTTCGCACTGCTGTCCTGCCGGGCAGCCCTCGGGCAGGAACCGACAGGGTTACCGGCCGCACCGGATTCCGCGGTGAGGGTAAATCCCATAGAGCCGTTGCCGGAAGCTATGCTCCCGGTAACCCCTCTTACCCTCGGTCCGGTCGAAGTCCCCGGTCAAAGCCCCGCCTTCGACGACTCCGGAATCCGTGCTATGTACAGGACCGTGCTCTCCGAGATTCCCCGCTACCCGTCCGTAAGGCTGGGCCCGGTGCTGAACGCCTATCCGTTCCTCGGCTCGGACCGAAGTAGGTATATGGGCCTCGACGTGGCGGGGATGGGCACGAGGGTGGATATCACCGAGTGGCTGTCGGCCGACGTAAGCGCGTTCCTGTCGGGAGCCTATATCGGCGCGGCCTATCCCGGCCGTTACATGAACGCCTCGGTGGCAACCACCGTCCGGCTAAAGCTCCACGACCGGTTCTATGTTACCGGTTCGGGGCAACTGTCCGCCCGCGAGGGGCTGGACCCGAGGATAGCCCCCGGCTTTGGCGGCAAGAACTCGCTGGGCGCCGGTGTCGAGATATGGATAACGGAGAAGTTCGGAATCGGGATTTCCCACACATGGGAGCACTACCGCGGCGGATGGCACGGCCAATACGGCTACGGGCCGATAGGCAGGTAACCGTTCCGTGCCCGTCGTGCTCCGTTAGCATCGCGCCGGCCGGGAACGACCGTCAGCCGTCGGGGGAGGTTTACGGTCGATACGGTCTCCAGAGTATTAAGCCGACGTGATGTGGGTTGTATAATTAGGTTTATACTAAGATGGAAGTACGTCTGCAAAGCAGACAAAGCAGACATACGGCCAGCCGGTGGCGGGGTGGCAGTCCGCTGAAAACACGGAGTGTAAAATTGTAAATCGTACCTGAATCCGATCGGTTCGGATGGTAGCGTACGATGGTTATACAGTCCAGCCCCCGGTTGATATAAGCGGCGAAAACGGTGTCGGCTGCTCCTGTGAAATGCATACCCGGCGGTAATACCGGGAAATTTATTTATTCGAGATATCCGAAGCGGCGTAGCTGCCGTTCGTTATTGCGCCAGTTATCGTTGACCTTGACGTGCAGCTGCAGGAATACTTTCTTGCCGAGGAATTTCTCGAGGTCCAGCCGGGCGGCCGTTCCTATCTTCTTCAGCATTTCGCCTTTGTGTCCGATAATTATTCCCTTCTGCGAGTCGCGCGCCACGTATATTATCGCCGAAATACGGTCGATGGCGGGCTCCTCCTTATACTCGTCTATGGCGATTTCCACGCTGTACGGAATCTCCTTGCTGTAAGTCATCAGCACCTTCTCGCGGATTATCTCCGAAGCGAAGAACCGCATGGTGCGGTCGGTCAGGGCGTCTTTCGGGTAGAACGGCTCCCCTTCGGGCAGGTCCGCAAGTATAAGGTCGAACAGCCCGCCGATATTGAACAGGTTTTTGGCCGACACCGGTACGATGCGGGCCTGCGGCAGTCGCTCACTCCACAGGTCGACCAGCTCTTCGAGTTTTTCGGGTGTAGTAAGGTCTATCTTATTGATAACCACTATGACGGGGATGCCCGCTTGCTGCATTTTGCCGACCACCTCGTCCGAGGCGCTTCCGGCGGCCTCCACCGTATCGGTCACGTATAGCAGGATGTCCGCGTCCTTCACCGCACCGTGCACGAAGCGCATCATCGACTCCTGCAGCTTGTAATTGGGCCGCAGGATACCCGGGGTGTCGGAGTAGACAATCTGGAAATCGTCGCCGTTCACTATACCCATAATCCGGTGGCGGGTGGTTTGCGCTTTGGAGGTTATGATGGAGAGCCTTTCGCCCACGAGGGCGTTCATAAGCGTGGACTTACCCACATTGGGGTTACCTATAATATTTACGAATCCTGATTTGTGCATGTGTGGTAAAAGGAATTTATTTACAAATATACGATTTTTGGCCGGTTGACAATTTCCGTCCCGGACGGACAGCGGTCCGCCTCCGGGCTGGCGGCAGCGGACTGCCGTAAAATCACCCCATTACCGGTTAATAACCAACCTTTGCGCCAATCCCCGGCGGGCGGGGCGGGAGCATTAAAAAAAAGCGCGTATCTTTGCCGGCGAACCAAAGGTATAGAGGCGTGGCTTCATCGAATTTCGTAGATTATGTAAAGATATTCTGCCGCTCGGGTAAGGGCGGCAGCGGCTCGGCCCATTTCCGCCGGGAGAAGTTCGTCGCGTTCGGCGGACCGGATGGCGGCGACGGCGGTCGCGGGGGCAGCATAATCCTGCGCGGCAACAGCCAGTACTGGACCCTTATCCATCTGAAGTACAAGCGCCACCTCTTTGCCGAGGACGGGCAGTCGGGCTACGGCTCGCGAAGCAGCGGGAAGGACGGCGGCGATATCGTGGTGGACGTGCCTCTGGGCACGGTGGCCCGGGATGCCGAGACCCGCGAGGTGGTGGGCGAGGTGACCGAGGACGGGCAGGAGCTCGTGCTGCTCCGGGGCGGCCGCGGCGGGTTGGGCAACTGGCACTTCAAGTCGGCCACCAATCAGGCACCGCGCTACGCCCAGCCGGGCGAGGAGGGTCTCGAAGCCGCGTTTATACTGGAACTGAAGATACTTGCCGACGTCGGCCTTGTGGGTTTGCCCAACGCGGGCAAGTCCACCCTGCTGTCGGTGGTCTCGGCCGCCAAGCCCAAGATAGCCAACTACGCTTTCACCACTCTGGAACCGAACCTCGGAATCGTGGAGTACCGCGATTTCAAGTCGTTCGTAATGGCCGACATACCGGGTATAATCGAGGGGGCGCACGAGGGGCGCGGGCTGGGCACCCGGTTCCTGCGCCATATCGAGCGAAACTCCATCCTGCTGTTTATGGTACCGGCGGACTCGCCGGATATACGGGCCGAGTACGATGTACTGGTCAACGAGCTGGCCCTCTACAACCCCGAACTGCTCGATAAGGAGCGGCTGCTGGCTATCACCAAAAGCGATATGCTGGACGAGGAGCTTATAGGCCAGATGCGCGGGGAGCTGCCCGAAGGCATACCTTCTATCTTTATATCGTCCGTAACCGGGTACAATATTCCGCAACTGAAAGATATGCTCTGGGAGACGCTCCACAGAGGTGAATAGGCCGGGGTTAAACGAGCAATACCCGTCGTCCCGAGTCTCCTAAGGAGACGAGGAAAGATATTTGCCGAACCACGAGGAGAAGACCGAAGGTCACCGTTCGCAGCCGCAACCGCCGCTGTGGAGCGAGAGCAAACCTGTCTACTCGTTTTGCCGAGCCGCGAGGAGGAAAACAACGTTAGTCGGCCGAAGGCCGGGGCGGAGTATGCGAAGGGAAGGACTTTGGAGTCTCCATTGGGTTTATTATTTGGAGATTCTTCACTTCGTTCAGAATGACATATATTATAGATGTTCCGAAAAGCCGAAGGCAACCGAGGGAATTTATGTTTTATATGTCATCCTAAGGAGCGGAGGCACCCGAAGGATAAGTAGAATGTCATCCAGAGTAACCGGAGGTACCCGAGAGATAAGTAGAATGTCATACTGAGGAGCGAGCGGAGGCACCCGAGAGAGATAAGTAAAAATCATCCAGAGGAGCCGAAGGCACCCGAAGGATATGTAGAATGTCATCCTGAGGAACCGAAGGTACCCGAGAGATATAAGTAAAAAGTCATCCTGAGGAACCGAAGGCACCCGAGGGATAAGTATAATGTCATCCTAAGG
>JAJBVT010000092.1:0-7344 GCA_020859685.1 Rikenellaceae bacterium | reverse complement strand
CTCTTACTATCCCGCATTATAAGTATTATTTCCTTCTTATGCCCCGGTTGCACACTCTTTATAATATTTAATTTCATCCTACGGAGCGGAGGCACCCGAGCGATATAAGTAAATGTCATCCTGAGGAGCCGGAGGTGACGAAGGATCTATCTTTTTGTTATATAAAACGATACTTTCTCGTCGTTCATCTTCCCAAGCGAACTTATGGGCCCTCTCCTTCGTGGGTTCACCGAAGCGGCTCACCTCTTCAAATTCCTCCCGTCCCCTACCCCCGCCACCTCGAACCGCTCGCTTTCCATCATTGCGTAATGGCTGTTTATAACGGTAAGCTGGTAAGAGCCGTTGAAATACCCCACCACGCCGCGTATAATCCCGCTGCCGTGGGGCAGCAGGTCCCCCGCGAAGGTTGCGTAACGGGACGTCCGCACCGCCAACCGGTTGCCCTGCGGGTCGGTTATATACCGGTCGGTATCGGCGCCCTCTTCGCTCCAGGTAAGTCCGGGCGTACCGTCCTCGAACTGGACCTCCCGAATCTCCACATAGGTATTAATCAGGTTCGGCCGTATGTCCGGAATCGTTACCACCGCCACCGGTGGCTCGGTCCCCTCCCCGACCAGCCGGAAAGCCGACATCACGTGGCCCGAAGGAATGTAGGTAACCGTATTCGTGCCGTCTCCCGAGAGCACGCCCAACTGTACCGCCCCGCCGTACGTGCCGAGCGAGAGGGCGTTACAGTAGACAGTGACCTCGGCTCCGAGCCGGAATGTCCGGAAATATTCCTCCAGGTCTATCCGGATGGCTATACCGCCCGTGGCGTCCTCCACGCAGAGGGTCTTATAGAAATTCCCCCACCGGTCGCTGCTTACAATCCGTCCGGAGATACTGACCTCGTCCGTGACGGTTACCGGATGGTCGACGTACATGGATTTAAGCGCGGCGATGGTTACAGACCCGCCCGAAGCGGAGCCGCCGCTGCCGTCGCCATCTCCCGATATCTCGCCCAGCGGAGTCTTATCGACGGAACACGCCGCCAATGTTACCGCAACTACCGCCACAATATTTTCAATCCACCTGCAAAACCGCATCCGTTTCGTCCCTTAATCTCAATATGAACATCTCCCCGGCGTCCGTGGCGCCGTAGCTGAGGATTCCCGTCAGCGACACCCGCCACACGGGAACATAGCTTCCCGCAAAGGTCGCGTATCCGCTTGTATAGACCGCCACCCGGTTGCCTTGCATGTCCTCGAACAGGCGGTAAGCCGCCGCGGGCACCGTATTCACCCCGTCCCGCGGGTAGGCCCAGGTGACGGAGCTATGCTCCTCCACATCGCCCGGACCTTCCACACCGGGCAACCCGCAGTCCTCCCCGTCGCCGGATTCCCCCGCTCCGTCCGGTATCGAATCGGTAGCCCCGGCCCCGGAACTCCCCGAGGTATAATACCCCTTATCAAAATTCCCAGCACCGGAACCCTCCGAAGCCCACGGCTCCGAAATAGCGTCCATACCGTCGAAATCCCCATAGATAACTTTATTCCCAGCCCCGGAACTCCCCGAGGTATACGACCCTTTATCAAAATTCCCCGACCCGGAACTTCCTGCCCCCATCGACACCGTACCGGCATTCCCCGCCCCGTCCGGCACAAGGGCGTCGCCGTTATCCTCCTCACCGGAATCCCCGTCGCCTTCGGGCACCGTCTCGACGTATCTCATATATTCAAGCCGTACCAGCCTGCCGCAGTACGCGGCGGAGAGTTGCGGCAGGGAGAGCGCAAGCGGTTCCGGCTCGGCGAAAATGTCGGCGGGGAACAGGTAGTCCCGGGCCACGGCCCAATTGTCGATGTACTCCACGCCCGGGTACCCTTCGGAGGGCGGAATCCCCACCCGCAGCACCCCGTCGGCGAGGGCAACGGCAAGCCCTTGCAGGCGGACCGACACATATCGCCCACGGCTGTAAACGTTGTGCAGACTGTACATCCCCGCGCGGATTTCGGCCGCACCGGTGCCGTCCTCGATGAAGAAACTGCGGTAAATATTACCCGAACGGTCGTTCGCCGTGACGTAGCCGCCGATTACCATGTCGTCCGTAACGTTGTAGACCCCGTCACCGCACACCGACCGGATAAATCCGATGGTGGTGTTCGGTACCACCGCACCGGCCGCCTCTGGGGTGTACGCCTCGAAATCGTCGTACCCGCATCCGGTCAGGGCCAGCAGGGCCGCAAGTAATCGAATCATTAGCTTTCCCATCAGAAACTCCAGGTTGCGGAGAGGTACCAGGTCCTCCCGTATGAGTAGAGGTATTTATTGCCCATCGGCTCCCAATCGGCATTAACGCCCGTGCCGCGGCGGATTATACGCATCTGTTCGTAGGCGGCGTAGACGATGTTGCGGTTATTCAGCAGGTTGGCTGCCGAGAGGAACAGCGTCAGGCGGCTGTCCCGCACCCGGAACGACTTCATCAACGAGAAGTCGACCGTGAAGGCGTCGCCCAGCTTCTCCTGCTCCACGAAACCGGTCGTGGCCTCGTCCGTCAGCGCGAGGTTCCATGCCCGCTGCATCCGCCGGAGCGGGGAGGGTGCCACGTACCGCATACCGGCATAGTTGAGCGTAAGGCCGCCCGACAGCCCGCTGCCGTTGTAGGTGAGCCGGGCCACGAAAAGGCTTCCGGGCGAACGGCCGGTATAGTAACCCTTCGTGTAGGTACGGGCGCCCTCCACATACTTCCGGAGGGTATTCTCCGAATAGATATCCACCTCGGGGTCCCTCGAGAATTTAGAGCTTCCCACGGCCGCGGCTACCGCAAGGTTCCACCGGGGATGGAAATCCGCGTCGGCGGCCACCTCCCCGCCCTGCATTATCTCGGCCACTCCGCGGACATACATCGCCGAGTAGGTCGACGAAATATCGTCCCAATAGTTGTAGAGCTCGTTTCGGCCTTTGCTGGTGGCATAATATACCGTGGCCGTAGCCCTTACGGTACGGCTGCGGAAGCTGTAAGCCGCTTCGGTGGCGACGGTGGTTACGGCCGGGACGTGGTCGTCCGGGGTGCGGTTCGAATACATCGGGGTTATGAAGTGGGTTCCCCACTCCTGCGGTGAGCGCCCTCCGTGCAGGTAGCCCGACAGGGCATGTTTCGGCGAGAGGGCATACCGCAGGGCCACCTCGCCGAAATAGGTTTCATACGACGCCGTACCCGAACTGCCGTAGGACAACGCCCCGGGATAGAGTTCCTTCTCGTAACGGCCCCGGCGCCGGAACGCGGTGTAACCGAATCCCGCGGTGCCCGAAAGTGTGAAGCCTTCGGCATCGTAGGCGGCCCGCACCGCTCCCTCGTACTGCAAGGCCAGCACATCGTAGTCGTACCCGAACACGTCTCCCTCGCTCACCTTGCGGTACGGTTCGCGGACATTGTTAAGCGTCCGGTCGCCGTAAATCTCGTCCTCATAGAGGTACTGGTCGATATCGTCCACGGCCAAGCCGCCCAGCAGGTCTCTCATCCGCCGCATGCGCCGTACCCGGTCGGAGCGGGCGCGCAGGGTGAAACCGACCCCGGTCGCCTCGTCTATACGGTACCCGAACGCGGCGAAGGCCTGCACATCGCGCACCTTCTCCACACGGTCCGACAGGGTGTAGACCGCCGTGGATCTGTTCATTGAGTTGACACGGTAGAAGTTGTCCCAATCCACCTGGGTAACGGACTCGTCCCCGGCCCGCCATTTTTCCGTCAGGACCTCGCAGGACATCAGGGACGAGGCATATGAGGGCAGGTAACGGTAGTAATCCGGATAGGGCGTGGCCGCATCGAGCCACGAAAGGCCGCTCACCGATTCCGTCCCTCCGCGGTAGGAGACGGTGACCGTCAGAGTGGCCCTGCCTCCCGGGGCCGCTTCGTACGACAGGGCCGTCACCGGCACGGACCCGCGGGCGACGCGGCTGTTGCGCACCCGGCCGTCCTGCCTGCCCCACGAGGGGTTGTAATAGTTGTCTCCGGTAAGATCCAGCACCTCGCGGGTAACGTACGACCGCAGGCCTTCCTCACCCCGCTCCCCGGCCGAGACCACCGTCAGGCGGTGACCTTCCGCAACCGCGTACGACAACGCGGCGGCATAGGCCCACTTGTCGGTGAAAGCGCCCTTCACCGTGGCATCCCGGCCCAAGCGGCGGTAAAGATCGGCCATGTATGTAAGTTTACCGGCTGCCGTTCCGGAAACCGACCCCCTCACTCCCGCCCGTCCTTTGCGATTTGTGGCGAAAGCGCCCACGCTCCTTCGGTCGGGTACCGCGTCGGGGTTGAGCGCATAGGACCTGCGGGTCGCGGCGACGGACGAGCCGCCGAACCATGCGGCCTCCCCCTCGTCCGACCGTTCGAGCCGCAGGCGCCCCAGAGCGTTCCACACCCCGTAACCGGGAGCGGAGTTGAGGTTTCCCGACAGGTCGGCCCCCATCAGCGATACGGAGCGGTAACCCGGAGCCAGCCCGCGGCGGTTATACCGGACGGAGGCCACGCCGTAGCCGGTAAGTTCCCCGAACAGGCCGCCCTCACCGCCCAACGGGCCGAGGAACAGCTCTTCGGACGTTCGCGGAGTCTCCGGGCCGGGTTCGCCCTGCGTGATTCCGTTGAAAAGCACATCGTACGGGTCGTGCTGGGCGGATGCAGACGTACCCACCGCCGTGAGCGCAATCAGTAGGATTATGTAGTATCTTTTTGAAAATATGTAATACATATTAATAGTCAGGTTATGCTGTATTCATCGGACCCGACGGCCTCGGCCGGAGCGCGGGCGGCCGTAAACACCGCTCAGGGCTCTTATGAGATTTAGGACTATATCATTTCAGATTAGATATTACATATTTGCAGTTACATTATATCATATTTAACAGCCCCGACGGTCCTCCGCAGGAGTCGGGAACGGAGAATAAATATCCTTCCGCGCCAAACCGGGACAGCTCACCGCCGGACGGGGACCAAATACACTATTTCGAATGTCCGGGAAACCTCCGGCTCCTGTTACACCTTTAAAAACCACCTACGTAGGTCCGGCGCTATCTCCGCCCCAAGTCACACCGTTAATACCCCCTCCGCCGGTCCGGGACTATCTACGGCAAATAAAAACTTGGGAAGCTATTCACCATTTTACACTACCTGTTTTGAACTGCCCGGGCCCCCTCCACCTACGGACCGCCCACGTCTGCACAGCAGAAGTATGTGTTCGCCTTAATAAATCATGCTTAATAAAAACCTGAAACATATGCCGGAGCCGACAGCGGGGGGGACCTTATTATCCCCTCCCATATTTTAGTTTATCCTTTCACACCCCAATAAAAAAGCCCCGCTCCGCGCGAAACGGGGCAGGGCAAATATAAGCGTTTAAAGTATATTAACTGTCCGAACGGAACATTTTTTGAACCGTTATCAGTATCCGAGTATCCTCATCATCGAGCGGTAACTCTGTTCCTTGGCGAAAAGGCGGGTATAATACTCCGTGTCGCCCTTCTCGCGGTCGATAATTATATGCTTCGGCGCGGGTGTCAGGCAGTGCTGTATGCCGCCGAATCCGCCGAGGGCCTCCTGATAGGCGCCCGTATTGAAGAAGCCGATATACTGCGGGTCGCCGTTGAGCTTGGGCAGGAATATGGCGTTCTGGTGCGACTCGCCGCTGTAATAGTCCTCGCTGTCGCATGTCAGACCCCCGAGGAACACCCGCTGGTATTCCTTGTCCCAATTATTGATGGCAAGCTGGATATAGCGCTGGTTGATACCCCAGGTATCGGGCAGAGTGGTCATAAAACTGCTGTCGATCATATACCAGCTCTCCTTATCGTTCTGCTGTTTCTGGTTGATTATAGAGAAGAGGGTCGCGCCGCTTTCACCCACGGTGAATGATCCGAATTCGGTGAATATGTTCGGCTCCTCTATCTCCATCTGCACACAGAAGCTCTTAATCTGCGCGATTATCTCCTCGGCCATATACTCGTAGTCGTACTCGAAGGCGAGCGAGTTCTTAATCGGGAAGCCTCCGCCGATATTGAGGTTGTTGAGTGTCGGACAGAGTTTTTTCAGTTCGTAATAGACGTTAAGGCATTTACTTAACTCATTCCAGTAGTAGGCTGTGTCCTTGATACCGGTGTTGATAAAGAAATGTAGCATGTGCAGGTCGAACTTCTTGTTGTTCTTTATCTTCTGCCGGTAGAACTCCACTATATCGTTGTAGCGGATACCGAGACGCGAGGTGTAGAAGTCGAATTTGGGTTCCTCCTCCGAAGCGATGCGGATGCCTATTTTAAATTTACGGTCCAGAGCCGCGTCGAGCAGGTCTATCTCCTCCTTGTTGTCGAGAATCGGAACGGTGTTCTCGAAACCGTTGTTGATGAGCGTGGCTATATTCTCGACGTACTGGGGCCGTTTGAAACCGTTGCATACTATATACCGGTCCTTGTCGATAAGGCCGCTTTCGTACAGCGCGTTGATTATATGTATGTCGTAAGCCGACGAGGTTTCGATATGGATGTCGTTCTTCAGGGCCTCTTCCATCACGAACGAGAAGTGCGAACTTTTGGTACAGTAGCAGTAGTTGTACTCCCCCTCGTAGTCCACCTTTGCCATCGCCACGTTGAACATACGCTTGGCCCGCTGAATCTGCGACGATATCTTGGGGAGGTAGGTTATCTTTAGCGGAGTGCCGTACTGCTTTATAATATCCATCAGCGGTACGTCGTGGAAATTAAGCTCGTTGTCGACCACTGCGAACTCGTCCTGCGGAAACTCGAACGTCTGTTCGATAAGGTCGATATACTTGTTTTTCATCTGGTGCGTTTTTATTTTCCCTAACCGGAAAAGTTAAACCGGAAATTTCACTCGAATCCGACTGAGCCGGATTGCGCGCAAATTGCGGATGCAAAGTAGGTAAATTATTACAATAAGAACAAATTACAGGCCCTTTTATTTCATGGCCTCCGGGAAATACCGGGTGCGGGAGGTTGAACCGGAGCCAAACACTTCCGCATAGAGACCAAATCCGAGCGGAGAGGAGATGGGTTGCCATCACCCGCGGCCCGCATTAAAGGCAAGCCCGCATCCCCGCAGAGGCATTTTAGCGTATCGCCAAACAAATATCATTCTGAACGAAGTGAAGAATACACTATTTATATGCTGGCTGCGGAAGACCCCTCGGTCACTTCCGCTCTAAGGGATGACAGTTAATAATATGTCGTTCTGAACCAAGTAATGAAATCTACTCTTTATATGCCGGCCTGCGGAAGACCCCTCGGTATCTTCGGTTCTTCGGGATAACACTTAATATATGACTTTCTGAACGAAGTGATGAAATAATCTATTTTTATCCC
>JAJBVT010000050.1 GCA_020859685.1 Rikenellaceae bacterium | reverse complement strand
GCCGGGAGCCGGGGTGGCCGTGGGGCCGGGGGTGTGTCTTTCCGGGGCCGGTCGTTATCCGAGATTCTTCGCTGCGCTCAGAATGACATGGAGCTGCGCTCAGAATGACATGGAGCTGCGCTCAGAATGACATGGTGGTGGGCATGACAAGGAGGCGGGCGGCGCTCGGAATGACAGAGGGGCGGCGAGGTGCTTGTGAGCCAGCCGCTTGTCGGATTGTGGCCGGGGCGTTCGGAATGACAAGATGGTGCGCTTAATGAAATTAAGAACCTGGGGGCCGGGGACCGGAGCCGGAAATCGCATCCGGTTCCTTAATGGAGCGTTACGACATCCTGTCGCGGTAGTCCTCGTAGCCGAAGCGGCGAACGACGTCCAGCGTACCGTCCGGCCGCAGGATGGCGATCGAGGGATGCGTGACACCGTTGAACATGGTGGTTTTCACCATCGTGTAATGTATCATATCCTCGAATACGATGCGGTCGCCTACGCATGGGGGACGGTCGAACGCCCAATCCCCCATATAGTCGCCCGCAAGGCAGCTGTTACCGCCGATGCGCCAGCGCCGCTCGCCCCCGGCAGGGTCGTGCGCACCGCGGACGGCGGGTTTGTAGGGCATCTCGAGACAATCGGGCATGTGGCAGGCGAACGAGACATTCACCATAAGCGTGGAGATATCCCCGTTATGCACGATATCCTCCACGGTGGCCTCCAGCCAGCCGGTACGCCATGTAAACGCGCTGCCCGGCTCGAGAATCACGCGAAGGTGAGGGTAGCGCTCCCGGAAAGCGCGGATGGTGCCGATAAGCAGCTCCCGGTCGTACCCCTCGCGGGTCATAAGGTGGCCGCCGCCGAAGTTAATCCACTTCACTCGCGGCAGCAGGTGGCCGAACAGCCGTTCCACACTCTCGAGCGTCGTGACCAGCTCTTCCGCCCCGGATTCGCAGAGGTTGTGGAAGTGCAGGCCCTCCACCCCGTCGGGTAGTTCCGGCAGCAGGTCGTGTGTGATACCCAGCCGCGAGCCGGGGCTGCACGGGTTGTAGAGGCAGGTTTCGACCGGCGACCAGCCCGGATTTATCCGCAGGCCGCAGGATATGCCTCGCAGGATTGCCATCGGCCCGAACCTCTCGAACTGCGCCACCGAATTGAACGTGATATAACTGCTGTACCGCAGTATCTCCTCTATCTCGCCGTCGGTATAGACCGGGGCGTAGGTATGCGCCGGAGTGCCGAACTCCTCCCATACGAGCCGCGCCTCGGCAAGCGAACTGGCCGTGGCTCCGTTCACATATTCCCGCATAACGGGAAAGACGCTCCACGTGGCGTTGGCCTTCAGGGCCACGATTATTTCGGCGCCCGATCGGTCCGCAACCTCTTTTATTATTTCCAGGTTGCGCCTCAAAAGCCTCTCATCCAACACGTAACACGGGGACGGGATAATACCTGCTGTCGCTGACCCGCGTCTCATTCCTTATTCCTGATAAAGGTTATCTTGGGGTCCGCGTCGTCGATATCGAACGTATCCATCGATTTGATAAGAGGCAGAAGTTTCCGGAAGCCGTAATTGCGGGTGTCGAAATCCGGCTTTTTGCTCTTGACCATGTGGCCCACCTTCCCCAGCGGCGCCCAGCCCGTATCGTCGCTTGCCGAGTCGACCGTCTGGCGGAACAATTTTATAAGCCTGCCGTCGACCTTCTCGTATGACCTCTCCTCGGTTTTGGGTTCGGCCTTTACATCCGTTTTCTCCTCGGCCGGCGCTTTGGCTTCCGCTCGGCCGCCTGCGGCCCGGGACTTGCGGGCGGCAGGTTTCTTTGCAGGAGCAGCCGGGGGGTCGAGTATTTCCATGTAAACAAAGGTGTTACAGGCGGAAATCAAGGCCTGCGGCGTCTTGCGCTCCCCGATGCCTATGACCTGCTTGCCCGATTCGCGCAGCCGACCCGCCAGCCGCGTATAGTCGCTGTCGCTCGATACGATACAGAAACTGTCCACGTTTTCGCGGTGCAGAATATCCATCGCGTCGATTATCAGCGCGGAATCCGTGGCGTTCTTGCCTTTGGTGTAGGCATACTGCTGTATCGGGGTTATGGCATGCTCGAGCAGTACGCCCTTCCAGTTCTTCATGGAAGGGGAGGTCCAGTTGCCGAATACGCGCTTGATGGTGGTCACCCCGTAGCCCGCAACCTCGTCCATAATGGCTTTGATTTTGGTAGCGGGGACGTTATCGGCATCGATCAATACCGCTATCCTTCTGTCGTCCATTCCGTTATCGGTCGGTTAAATTTCAGACCTCGAGGTCTATATCGAACAACTCCACGAAGGGAAGGCCCTGGGGGCCTATCTCGGCCATGAACGGGTCGGGGTCGAACTCCTCTACGTTCTTCACGCCCGGGCCCGTCCACAGCCCCTTGGCGAACATAGCCGCGCCGAGGGCCGCCGGGACCCCGGTGGTGTAGCTGACCGCCTGAGTGCCCGTCTCGCGGTAAGCCTGTTCGTGGTCGCAGTTGTTGTATATATAATAGGTACGCTCCTTTCCGTCCTTGATACCCTTGATGCGGCATCCGATGGAGGTAAGGCCCGTGTAGTTCTCGCCCAGCGACTTGGGGTCGGGCAGAACCGCCTTGAGGAACTGTATCGGTACGATTTCGCAGCCGTTATAGCTGACCGGGTCGATACGGGCCATACCGATATTCTGTATCACCCGCAGGTGGGTGAGGTACTCCTGCCCGAAGGTCATCCAGAAGCGGGCCCTTTTTATGGTCGGGAAGTTCTTCACGAGCGATTCGAGCTCCTCGTGGTAGATAACGTAAGATTCGCGCTCCCCTATCTCAGGATAGGTCAGCGGTTTGTGTATCTCGTGCGGGGCGGTCTCCACCCAGCGGCCGTCCTCCCAGTAGCGGCCCTTCTGGGTAACCTCGCGGATGTTTATCTCGGGGTTGAAGTTGGTGGCGAAGGCCATCCCGTGGTTCCCGGCGTTACAGTCCACGATATCGAGATAGTGTATCTCGTCGAAATAGTGTTTCGCCGCGTAGGCCACATAAATCGCCGACACACCCGGGTCGAACCCGCAGCCGAGGATAGCCGTAAGGCCCGCCTGGCGAAACCTCTCCTGGTAGGCCCACTGCCACGAGTACTCGAACTTGGCCTCGTCCTTCGGTTCGTAATTCGCCGTGTCGAGATAATTGACCCCGCACCGAAGGCAGGCGTCCATAATCGTAAGGTCCTGATATGGAAGCGCCACGTTTATAACGATTTCAGGGCGATATTTTTCAAATAGAGCCACGAGCTCGTCCACGCTGTCGGCATCGACCCGGTCGGTCTTCACGCGGTCGCCTCCCACGGCGGCGGCTATCTCGTCGGCCTTCGATTTGGTCCTCGAAGCCAGCACTATATCCGAGAATACGAGGTTCCCCGCGGCCTTATGGGCAACAACGGTCCCTACCCCACCGGCCCCGATAATCATTAGTTTCATCGGCAAAAGTTTTAAATTTCAGTACCGCCCGCGCACCGCAACGCTCTTTAATCCTGCGGCCCGGCACGGCCAACCGCAAATTTACGTCGAAACCCCGCAAAAAGCAAACCCGCGTACCCGAAATAAAAACCGCACATAATTTGTAACGGATTTTGCAGAATAAAAAAAGAGGGTTATCTTTGCACCACGTTTTCGGAAACCTCCCCGCCGGAGGGCCCTCGAAGGGGTTTAACGGCAGGATTAAGAGGTTAAGGGAACGGCCGCAATTTTTGGGATTCCGTAGCTCAGCTGGTAGAGCACAACACTTTTAATGTTGGGGTCCTGGGTTCGAGCCC
>JAJBVT010000059.1 GCA_020859685.1 Rikenellaceae bacterium | reverse complement strand
AAGGCGAGGAACCGAGTCCGGCTTTAGCCGGGCGAGCTCACTGACCCGACGAAGTGAGTGAGGGCAAAGTGAATGTATTCGCTTTGCCGAACCGCGAGGAGGAAGACCGAAGGTCACCATTCGGAGCCCGCAACCGACGATGCGGCGCGAGAGCAAAACCAGTTTACTCGTTTTGCCGAGCCGCGAGGAGGAAAACAAAGTTAATCGGCCGAAGGCCGGGGCGGATAAAGCGAAGGGAAGTAACATCGGATCTACCGCTGTGTTGTTACCCAAATGAGAGGTAGATTCTTCGCTATCGCTCGGAATGACATATATTCCTATGACGCCCGGCCCCTCCGGAGGAGATAAAAAAGGGGTCCCGTAAACTATACGGCACCCCTTATTCCGATTAGAGAACCGAAAGCGGGTCACACAATCCCCTGCTCCACCATACTGCGGGCTACCTTGATAAACCCTGCGATATTGGCCCCCTTCATATAGTTGATATATCCGTCCGGCTCCGTGCCGTACTCCACGCAGGCGTTGTGGATGGAGGACATTATCTGGTGCAGGCGTGCGTCCACCTCGTCGGCGCCCCAGTTGAGTTTCATAGAGTTCTGGCTCATTTCGAGACCCGATGTGGCTACCCCGCCCGCGTTTACGGCCTTACCCGGACCGTAGAGGATGCGGTTGTGGATAAATGCGTCGATGGCCTCGGGCGTGCACCCCATGTTCGAGGCTTCGGCCACGCATATCACCCCGTTTCGGATAAGCGTTGCGGCATCCTCGCCGTCCAGCTCGTTCTGCGTGGCGCACGGCAGGGCTATGTCCACCTTCACGTCCCACGGCCGCCGCCCCTCGCGGAACTCCGCACCCGGGAACCTCTCGGCATACGGGGCCACTATGTCGTTGTTGGTAGCCCTGAGTTCGAGCATGTAGGCTATCTTCTCGTCGTTCAACCCGTCCGGGTCGTATATATAGCCGTCCGGGCCGGATATGGTGAGCACCTTGGCGCCGAGTTCCGTAGCCTTTTTGGCCGCACCCCACGCCACGTTGCCGAAGCCCGATATCGAAACGGTCTTACCGGCGAGCTTGTCGCCCGCGGTTTCGAGCATCTGCTGCAGGAAGTACACCGCCCCGTAACCCGTGGCCTCGGGCCTTATGAGCGAACCGCCGTACGAGAGGCCCTTCCCGGTAATCACCCCGGTATTTTCGCGGGCCAGCTTACGGTACATCCCGTAGAGGTAACCAACTTCTCGCGCCCCTACGCCGATATCGCCCGCCGGAACGTCGGTCTCCGGACCGATATAGCGCCACAGCTCGGTCATAAACGCCTGACAGAACCGCATTATCTCCCGGTCGGACTTGCCCCTCGGGTTGAAATCCGAACCGCCCTTGGCACCTCCCATCGGCAGGGTAGTGAGCGCGTTCTTGAAAATCTGCTCGAAGCCGAGGAATTTCAGGATGCTCAGGTTCACACTGCTGTGGAACCTCAGCCCGCCCTTGTACGGACCGATGGCGTTATTGAACTGCACCCGGTAGCCGATATTAACGTGCACCGTGCCACGGTCATCCTCCCAGGGCACTTTGAAGATAAACACCCTGTCCGGCTCCACGATGCGCTCGGCTATCTTGGCCGCTTCGAACTCCGGATGTTCGTTATAGACCTCTTCGATGGTGGTAAGGACCTCTCTTACCGCCTGAAGGTATTCGCTCTCGCCGGGATGCCTGCGTTCAAGCTCCGACATCAAATCGTTAACGTTCATGGCTGATTTAATTTTAAATCGTCACCAAATATAATAATTATTTCCAATAATCATAAGTTTTTCGACTATAATTTACAACCTTCCGGAATAACGACCCACCCCCGGAGTAAACCACGGCGGAGTGTAGCGTCGGCCGGTTTTGTAATTAAGTCTGAAAGTGTATAAAAAAATCCGTGCCCGGTGGGTTATATTTGCAGAAAAAACTATACCGCCATGAAAAATTACGCTGTTTTACTCTCCGCCACCCTGCTCTCGGCCAACGTCTACTGCCAGACCGACTCCGCCCGAAACGTCTACGTCGACGATTTCGACCACTTTATCGAAAAACTTTGCGAAACCCATCCCGACCCCTACTTCGCCTACGGGGGGCAGGTCGGGTTCCTGCGTGAGAAGACCGTATACCGGGAAACTCTCAAAACCGTGGACGATACCGCCGGATTCGTGCGCCGGGTCCGGGAGTTTTTATCGCCCCTGCGGGACGGGCATACCTACGTGGACCCCGGCAACCCGTCCGACGGCCGTGTCCGTTACCTGCCCCTCCACCTGTGGATGGCCATGGACGGAATTATGGTCCGGGACAGCGACCCGGCCGACAGCCTGCCCATAGGCTCCCTGATTACGGCTGTCGACGGCGTTCCTATCGAAGAGCTTTCCGCCAGGATGTCACTTCTGACGGCAGCCGAAAACCGTTACCACAACTACCTCAACCTTGCCAACGAGATAGCGACCGATACGGGCCTGTCCGCACTGCTCGGTTACCTGCCCGATACGGTGACCGTAACGGCGGAGATAGATGGCCGCACCGTCACCCGTCCGCTCACCTACCGCGAATCGAGGATAACCCGAACCAACACGGGTATGTTCGACGCCGAACGGCCCAACGGCATTCTCTATACCCGGATGTTACCCGATGCGGGATACTTCCGCTGGAACTCCATACTGTCGAGAGAAGTCATAGAAGCCAACCGCAATACGGGCTACGATACCGATTTCCTGTTCCGCTGGGCGTTCTCCTATCTCGACGGTGAACCTACGGGCGACTACGCCCGGGATATAGAACGCATTCCGTACCTCTACTCCACCTTCGCAGCCCTTCTGGAGGAGATGGACCGCAACGGGGTGGAAAACATCATCATTGACCTGCGCACCAACGGCGGCGGTATGACCCCGCTCACTTACACCCTTATGCGGCTCCTCTACGGCGACGGGTTCCTCACCCGGCGGTTCGACGCCATGTACGGGGTGCGCCTTTCCTCGCTGCTGCTGGAAAAGCGGGGATACAGTGGTATCGCGGACTGGAACGAGCGAAGAGGTACGGACTACCTCACCGGGGATATGTCCATGGACGATTTCGTGCCCAACGGCCGGCGACCGCTCGAAGAACTGGAACGGATGGATATGTTCAACGGCTTTGCCGGGGAGGGGACGCAGGGTATCCCGTTCAGCCGCAATCCGGGTCCGTACAAGGTATACGTGCTCGTGTCGCCGCTAACATACAGCGCCGCTTTCCACCTGACCTACATGCTGTCGGAGATGGGTGCGGAGCTGGTAGGGGTTACACCCGGGCAGGCCGGGAACACCTTTATGGAGCAGACCGCCTTCCGGCTCCCCGGGACGGGACTGCGCGCCAGCGTCTCCAATTCCGTCCAGCTCCTCTACCCCGACGACCCGGACAAAGGCCGGGAACTTACTCCCGACCATGCGATGTATCAGGAAGATTTCATGCGGTACTCCGCCTCCGCCGACGCCGAAATCCTCCACGCCCTGCAATTAATACGGAAAACCCTCGATGCGATGCGGGAAGGTGACGGTGATATGTAAAGGCGGACCGGAAGCCGGCGGAACGGGATAAGCACCGAGGCGAACGGAACAAGTCAGTCAAGCTAATAGCAACGGCAAACCGAGCAAGCCCTTTTGCCCTAAGTAGTTCCTCACATTTTGCATCGGTTTCTTGGTATAGCCTGCGCCACTACAATGAGGAGGCACCCGATAGTATGGGACCAAGGATGAGGACGACCAAAGATCCACATCGCATCATATCCCAACGTTAAGGCTGTCGGCTGTCAAAACAAAAGTATCGTTCTCACACCGGCGGAATTTGTACGGAAGGATATTTTATGGATCCTTCACTGCCGTTCAGGATGACATTTTAATTTAGCAACGCTAAATGTTAC
>JAJBVT010000017.1 GCA_020859685.1 Rikenellaceae bacterium | reverse complement strand
GTGCAGGCCACCTCGGAGGGCGGCTCGGGGTTCAGCGTGCGGGGCGGGGGCCACGACCAGAACCTTATCCTGCTCGACGACGCCACCCTCTACAACGCCTCGCACCTGATGGGCTTCTTCTCGGTGTTCAACAACGACGTGGTGGACGACGTGACGCTCTACAAGGGCGATATTCCTGCCTCGTTCGGCGGCAGGCTCTCCTCGCTGCTGGACGTGCGCACGCGCGACGGCGGCCGGGAACGCATTGCGGGTTCGGGCGGCATCGGGCTGATATCCAGCCGCCTTTCGCTTGAAGGTCCGCTGGGCGGCAACGATGCAGGATTCCTCGTCTCGGGCCGAAGGACCTACGCCGACCTGTTCCTCAAACTGATGCCGGACGAGGACCTGCGCAAATCGAAACTCTACTTCTACGACGCCAACCTGCGGCTGGCCTGGGAGCCGGGACCGCGTGACCGGCTCTGCCTTTCGGGCTACCTCGGCCGGGACCGGATGGGAACCAGCTTCCTCGGGATGGATTTCGGCAACCGCGCCCTGTCGCTCAAGTGAGGCCACGCTTTTTCCGACAAGGTCTACTCCTCGCTCTCGTTCACCGGCAGCGGGTACGACTACCGGGTGACGGCCGAGTACGGCGAGGATATCGACCAGTACTGGAAATCGGCCATGAACGACTACGGCGTCCGGGCCGAGACCCTGTTCCGCATCGCCCGCGGGCATACCCTGCGGGCAGGGTGGAATATGGTCTACCACCTGTTCCGCCCCGGGGATATGGCAAGCCGCACGGCCGACCCCATGTTGGCCGAGATTCGGCTGCCGCGGCAGGACGCCGTGGAGAACGGCATCTACCTGTCGGCCGACAGTCCCGTGCCCGGTGGGCTGTGGCTCAGGTACGGCGTGCGTGCCTCCTTCTTTTCCAATATCGCCTCGGGCGCCAGCCGCGGAGCCGGTAACGCCGGGGGCACCCGTCGGGGCCGTTACGGCCGACGCTTCAACCTCGAACCGCGCTTGGGGCTGGTGTGGCAGACCGGTGAGGGGTCCTCGGTCAAGGCCTCCTACTCGCGGACGGTGCAGTATATCCATATCGCCTCCAACTCGGCGGCCGGTTCGCCGCTCGACGTCTGGTTCCAGTCCTCGCCGGTGGTAAAACCGCAGGTGTCGGACCAGTATTCGGCCGGTTGGTTCCGGTCCGTGGGGGCAGGGGCGTGGGAGCTCTCCGTGGAGGGCTACTGGCGCGACCTGCGCAACACCATCGACTTCCGCGACCACGCCGAGCTTATACTGAACGAGAACCTCGAAGACGAAATCCTCGTCGGCAAGGGGTACGCCTACGGTGCGGAGGCGATGGTGAAATTTAAAAAGGGGGCCTTCGAGGGCTGGGTGGGCTACACGTACAGCCGCTCCAAAAGGAGGACCGCCGGAATCAACGACGGCCTGTGGTACCGCTCGGCCTACGACCGGCCCCACAGCCTGAACCTGGTGGGGACTTTCCGCCCGGGAGGGAGGTGGACCATCTCGGCCGCGTGGGTCCGGTCCACCGGCTCGCCCGTGAGCTTCCCGACGGGCAAGTTCCTCGTCGAGCAGGAGTACGTCCCCGTCTACGAGGGGCGCAACCGCCACCGTTATCCCGCCTACCACCGCCTCGACCTCTCGGCCACCATGCAGCTGGCAGGCCGCCGGGAGCGCTACCGCAGCGAGCTGGCCTTCTCGGTCTACAACGCCTACGGCCGCCGCAACCCGTGGATGATAACTTTCAAGGAGGAGTCCGACCGGCCGGGAACCTTCTACGCCGAGCAGATATACCTCTTTTCGGTGGTCCCTTCCGTTACGTGGAACTTTTATTTTTGACTCCGGCGGGAAAATTCGTATATTGGCCTTTCACGGGATGTTTTGAGGAGGGTCGACGAACATATCGCTGTAACTTACGGCCGCAGGTCAGCCCTGTGGCTGTTGTTATGCCTTCTGGCGGGGTGTACTGCCCGGCTCGATATCTCCACAGCCGACTCCGATGCGAGGCTGGTGGTCTACGGGGCTATTTCGTCCGACTGGGGTTACCAGACCGTTACCCTCTCGTCCACCTCGGGCTTCTTCTCGGGCGAGACCTCCCCGCCGGTAAGCGGGGCCGAGGTGAGCGTCACGGCGGGCGCCGAGACCTACCGCTATTACGAGACCCATGCCGGGTACTATTCGGCCGTGGACGGCTTCGCCGGGGTGGAAGGGGAGTTGTATAACCTTACCGTACGGGCGGACCTCGACGGGGACGGAGTGCCGGAAATCTTCCGGGCCTCCACCGTGATGCCCCCGCGCGTGTCGATAGATTCCATACTGATTCAGGAGTCGGCGACCCTTACCGACCGCTACGAGATACTGCTCTGGGGCGAGGTGCCCTATGAAAAGGGGTACTACCTGAGTTTCAGTATCGCGAGGGACCAGACCCCGTTCAACGACTCGCTGAGCAAATACCGCATCGTGGAGGACCGCTACTTCGGGTCCGGTTACCTCGAAGGGTTCCCCTGTTTCTTCCTCACCCGGGAGAGCGGCGACAAACTCTCCGACGGCGACGTGGTGGGTATGAAGGTGGACGTACTGCCGGCCGATTACGGCAAGTTCCTGAGCGACGCAAAATCCGAGCTGACGGGTTCCATACTGCTCTTCAGCGGGCCTCCGGCCAATGTGGGGACCAATATTTATCAGGTGTCCGGCTCGGCTCTGGGCGAGCCGCTGGGGTTCTTCGGTTCGTCGGCCTCTGCCCGGTCCTACACGGTTTTCACTGTGGAGCCGGAATACCCCGTGGTGCCGCTCCGGCTCCGCGGCCCGTTATAAGACACTATTATTTATTCTATATATGGAAAACATAAGGCTCGACTCCGTAATGTACACACCCCTGTCGGGCACCCCTTTCAAAATGCCTAAAAAGGTTAGCCGTCTGGTATGCTGCGACTTCGATGACACTTATCTGCCTTTCTCGGACGCCGAGAAGCCATACAGCGGCATCATCGGTCTCGAGGATTTCCTCGACCAGTACAACGACCGCCTCTCCATAGCCATCGGCTGGATTTCGGGGAGCAGTATCGAGGCCCTGCTGCGCAAATCGAACAACTATGTCCGCCGCCTGCCGCACTTTATAGCCAGCAGTCTCGGGTCGAAGTTCTACTGGGTCACGGCGGACGGGCTGGTCCCTTCGTACGACTGGTCGTCGCGCATCGCCGCCTCCGGATTCCACCTCGAAGAGCTGCGCCGGGCGGTGAGGGAGATAAAGGCCGCCGGGGTGAACCTCAGCCCCCAGCACCCCGACTATCAGGGCCAGATGATAGAG
This sequence comes from Rikenellaceae bacterium, assembly GCA_020859685.1. GTDB lineage: Bacteria > Bacteroidota > Bacteroidia > Bacteroidales > Rikenellaceae > WRDF01. The sequence goes on along the minus strand of JAJBVT010000017.1, from coordinate 632 downwards.
TGCTGTTTCTATGTGGCCTCCCCCGATATGGAGCGGGAGGTGGAGACGATGCGGGAGATTTGCCGCAGTCACGGGATAAAGTTCGTAATGAGCGGGTGCAATCCCGCCTCGGGCGACCCGGCGGGCTATTTCGACGTGCAGTTTATGCCCGTCCCGTGCGGCAAGGCCGAGGCGGCCGCGTTCGCCGCAGAAGTGTTCGGTCTCGGGCGTGAGGATGTGTGGGCGTTCGGCGACAGCCTGAACGATATGGAGATGCTTTCGTTCGCCGGCAACCCCTACCTGGTGGCCAACGCCGACCCGCAGGCTGTCGCGAGTTTCGGCCGCGTACTCGGCGGCCGCTACTGCCACGGCATCCGTGAGACCCTCGCGGAGCTGTTGTAGTTCCGGTGTGGTATGGGGTAATATCATCATGACGCAGTGAACCGACGAGGAGGAACCCCCCGGAGGCGCATCATAGGTAAGGTACTGTTAATGTCATCCTGAGGAGTGGAGCGACGAAGGTTCTACCATTGTCATCCTGAGCAAAGCGAAGGATCTACCTTTTGGTTTAAAAACGATACTTTTTGTCTTGATACATCCGACGCCCGCAGCAGGAGCAGAGACTGCTTGCAGGCTATGCCCTGCCAGTAGGA
>JAJBVT010000036.1 GCA_020859685.1 Rikenellaceae bacterium | reverse complement strand
CCCTCCCACATAGCCACCCCGCAACCATTTGGTATAAAATCCGGCTCTTAGCGACAAATGGAATAATAAATAATGGCCTATCTTTGTATCCGGCAAATTTGAGGATATGGAAAGAACCGGAAAAAGAACCATTATATTAATAACGACGCTGTTGGCTGTCGGTTTGGTGGTGGGATTTGCCGTAAAATCCTGTGCCGGCAAACGGAGCGGCAACCCGGCCGTCGATACCGAATCCGGCCGTGTGGCCATTTCGGTAAGCATACCCCCGCTAAAATACCTCGTGGACAGGATTACGGGCGGCGAAGTGACTGTAAATGTTATTCTTCCGCCCGGCTCGAGCCCGGAAACTTATGAGCCTACCCCGCGAAGTCTCAAGGCGCTGGAAGATTCCCGGGTGATATTTATTACGGGCCTTATCGATTTCGAGAATGTTATCGCGCACCGGTCCGGCCACGCGAACACCGTCACACTACTTACTGATAATATGGACCTTATCGAAGGGGACCATAACCATAATCATAACCATAACCATGACCACAGCCACGGCCAGACCGCCCATAATCCCAACCACAACCGTGGTAAGGACCACTCCCACCGCCATGCTCATGGCATCGACCCCCATATCTGGGTTTCACCAGCCTACCTGAAAGAGATGGCCGGGATAATCCTTGCGACCCTCTCGCCGGACGGTGACGACCGGAAATACCGCGATAATTACATCTCACTTGTCGACGACCTCGACGCGACGGACGAATATATCCACGGCGAGATAGCTGCCAGCGGCGTGAGTTCCTTTCTTATCTACCACCCTGCCCTCACCTACTATGCACGGGATTACGGTCTGGAGCAATTGCAACTCGAGTACGACGGCAAAGAGCCGTCGGCCGACAAGTTGCGGAGCACGATGGCTCGTGCTCAGGCTGAAGGATTGGATAAGATATTGTATCAGAAAGAGTTCAGCGTCAAGGCGGTGGAGACGGTGGCGAAAAACCTCGGGGCGGTTCCGGTGGAGATCGACCCGCTGGACGGGGATATCCTCGGAAACCTGCGGATAATCACCGATATTATAACCGGCCGGGAGGGCGCACGATGAAGACTACGGACGCATTTGTCTCGATGACCGGTGTCTCCGTATCGTACGGTACGGAGAAGGTATTGTGCGATGTCGACCTTCAGATTTTCCGGGACGATTTTCTGGGGGTTATCGGGCCCAACGGCGGTGGAAAGACCACCCTTATTAAGGCCATAATCGGTGCGGTACCCTACTCCGGGTCGATTCGGTACTCTCCGGAGATAACGGACCGCAAGGGGGCGATCGGTTATCTGCCGCAGCAGAATGCGTTCGACAGGAACTTCCCCGTCTCCGTTACGGAGGTCGTGTTGTCGGGGCTTCAGGGCAAAAAGGGTCTGTTCGGTAACTACTCCCGTTCCGATAAGGCCAGGGCGTTGGAGCTGTTGGCTTCGGTCGGCATGGCAGGGATTGCCGGGAAGGCCATCGGCGAACTATCCGGCGGTCAGTTGCAGAGGGCGCTCCTGTGCCGCGCTCTGATATCCGACCCGGTAGTGCTTATCCTCGACGAGCCTGCAAATTTCGTGGACAACGACTTCGAACGGGAGCTATACGAGATTCTCAGGCACTTAAACCGGCGGATGGCTATCGTGATGGTTTCCCACGACCTGGGTACCATCAGCTCGGTAGTTAAGAATATCGTCTGCGTGAACAGGTACGTCCACCGGCACAACTCCAACGCAATCACATCCGAGCAACTGGCGAATTATAATTGCCCGATGCAGATAATCGGCCACGACGAGGTGCCCCATACCATATTGGGGCGGCATTGATTTACTGTCGCACAGCAGTTTATGTGGTGGTATTTATATCGATACTTCATCTGCGGTCAGTCGGGTAGATATTATCATAATTATTACCGCCGCCGGACGGGTTTAATTATGGTAACATTTTAAGGTTTGCAGACGTGCGGGCCGCCGAAAGCGGGCTGGCGAGCCACTTAATCAAGTAATAAACCGATATTTTATACGACCTCAGAGCATGAAAATACTTACCGGAGAGCAAATCAGGCAGGCCGATATGGCGACTATCGCCAACGAACCCGTTACGTCGCTGGCCCTGATGGAGCGGGCAGCCGAGGCGATTGCGCGTGAAATATGCGACATTATCTCGGAAGAGGACCGGTTGCTTTTCGTAACCGGGAAAGGTAATAACGGCGGCGACGGGCTGGCGGTTGCGCGTATCCTGCACAATGCCGGGTTCCACTGCTCGGTGATGATGCTCTACCCGGCCGGTGAGCTGAGTGACGATTGCCGTTTCAATTTCGAGCGGCTTCCCGGGGATATTACCGTGTACGATTGGGCGGGCAGCATTCCTGCGGAACCGTGTGCCACAGTGGTGGTGGACGCCATACTTGGCACCGGTTTGAAGGGACCCGCCAGCGGTGAGACCGCGGACGTTATAGAAGCGGTAAATCATTTCGATGGCCCGGTAATCTCTATCGATATTCCTTCCGGAATGCCCACCGAACCGTCCTCGGAGACAGGCCCTGTGGTTCGGGCGGACATTACGCTTACCATAGAGTTCCCCAAATTGTCGATGCTCCTGCCCGCGACCGGCGACCGGTGCGGCGAAATCCGCATCGTCCCCATCGACCTCGACCCCGTATTTATGGCCCGGGCCGAATCTCCGTACCGGTACGTTACGCAGGAGTTCGTTGCCTCCATGCTCCGGGGCCGGCCGAAGTTCGGTCATAAAGGCACCTTCGGTCATGCACTGATTATAAGCGGGTCGGCCGAATTGTTCGGGGCCGCGATACTCTGTGTCGGAGGGGCTTTGCGGTCGGGCTGCGGGCTGGTCACTACCCACATTCCGCGCTCGATGGCCACGGCTATGTACGCCAGCGCCCCATCGGCAATGATAAGCGCCGACGACGGCGAGCTCTTTTCCGCGCTCCCCCGCTCTCTGGACAGGTACACAGTATGCGGCTGCGGCCCCGGTCTCGGGCAGTCCGAAATCACCGCCACCGCCCTCGAAAGACTGATAAGGGCCTGGGCCCGACCGATGGTCCTCGATGCGGACGCCCTCAATATAATCGCGACGAATGCGGGCCTGCGGGAACTTATCCCGGCCGGGAGCGTCCTGACGCCCCACCCCGGCGAATTTGCGCGGCTGGTCGGGAAATGGAACGGCGAGGAGGAGAAACTATCGAAACTGAGGGATTTAGCCGTACGGCTGGACTCAACGGTGGCCCTGAAGGGCGCCTACACGGCGGTCTGCGTTCCGGACGGAACCGTATATTTCAACCCGACCGGCACTCCCGGTATGGCCAAAGGCGGCAGCGGCGACGTGCTGACGGGATTTATAACCGGCCTTATGGCAAGAGGTTACACCGCGAACGAAGCCGCCGTAATCGGGGTCTGGCTCCACGGTAAAGGCGGCGAGAAGGCGGCCTCGTATTACGGCGCGGAATCGATGAACAGCGCCGACCTGCCCGATTTTATCGCCGAGGCTTGTAATGAGCTGTACGGGGCAGCACCCTCCGAAGGCTAACTGCCACCAATTGCTCACTATAACCTGGTTGGGTTCCCCGACCATTTCCGGCACCGGTCGCTGGGAAGAGTGGTGGGTACCGAAAAGTAATATTCAGGGTTCTCCTTCGGCACTTTTCCGGCAGTTAATTGCGGATTTCATGGAGAAACCCGGCCTATCTGCCCACAGTAGATTCCCTCTCAAAAGAAATCCTCCGGCCGGGAAAAGTCCCGGGCCTACCCCTTCCGGCTAAACAGAAAAGTACGACCCGAAGCCGTGATTATATTTATTGGGCCGCTGCCAGATAACGGAAACTAAATAATTTCCGGCGACGGAGACCCCCCCCCCCCCCCCCCCCCCCCGGCGGGGGGGGATAGAGAGAGAGAGGGGGGGGGGGGCAGGGGGGGGTAGGGGGGGGGGGGGGGGGGGGG
>JAJBVT010000067.1 GCA_020859685.1 Rikenellaceae bacterium | reverse complement strand
ACACCACCACCGCAACAGCCACTACTGCTACCCCGGATGTATCCGCCGCCGCATCCACCCATGCCGCCGCAGGCGCCACTTCCCCAATCCTTACCGAATCCGCCGACGCCACAACCGTCCGCACCGACCCCGCCACCACCCCGGCTGTATCCGCAGCCACATCCGCCAACACCGGCCCCGCATCCACCACACTCACAGCCGCCGCATCCACCACACTCCCATCCGCCGCCGCATCCACCACACTCCCATCCTCCGCCGCATCCCCCACCCGCGCCGCGGGCGCCGGGTGGCCCTGCTACACCGTCGGTATCCTCGGGTCGGGCAAGCAGTGGGCCGACACGGCCGCCGCCACGCCATTACGGGCGCTGGGCGTGGAGTTCAAGATGCAGATAACGGCCTCCACCATACTCGACAGCTGGACGTGGGACCTTCCCGTCCGCTACCTCCCGGTACAGCGCGACGGGTTCGAGCCCGAAAACCCGTCGTCGGACCTTATTGCACCCGTGCGGGTGCTCTCCTACGAGGATTACCATCCGTTCCTCCACCTCAGGAGCCTGCTCGACCGGATATTCGCCGAGGCGGGCTACCGGCTCCGGTCCGACTTTATGGACGGCGACTTTTTCCGCAAACTCCACATCAGCGGCAACTATCCGCTCCGAAGCTCCGACGCGGCCCGGAGCCGTATGGACTTCCGGGCCGGACGGAGAGCCGCCGCCGCGGCTACGGCCGACTCGCTCGGCAGGGTCTACGCCAACCCCTACCTCTCGTTCAGCAGTGTGGGTAACCTCGTCGAAACGGCCGACCCGGCGGAGGCCGCACAGGGGAGCCGGGCGGCCCTCTTCGACATCGGCGGCTGTTTCCGCCCCGACGGCGACCGGGTGGCCTTCATCCCGCAGCAGGCCGTAACTGCGGCCTTCGAGTACCGGATACACTACACCACCGGCTACTACCTCGCCCGCCGGGAGAAGCTCTCCGGGTTCGACTCCGTCAACCTCGACGACGGGCTGGGGGTCCGCACTTTCGCCCTCGCCAACCGGTTCGCCGACCGGCACGACGCCTTTACCGGCATGATGACCTACACCCTGGTCGTGTTCGGCCACAAGGAGGGCGACACGTACAGGTTCGCCTACCTCGAGGGCGGCTCCACCCTCCACGTCCACAGCGAGTTCTCCGCCCGGACGGCGACCGTTACCGTAAACTCCTCATCGGCCGTCTCCGGCCCGCAGCTCCATATACTCAACCCCTCGGGCACCTTTACGGAGTACGACGGGGACTGGGCGCTCTACGACGGGTATGTGCAGGAGAACGGCACCCTCGAAGTGGAGCTGCGCGTGAGGAGCGTCGCCGAGAGACTTCTGCCCTCCCGGCCGAAATATTTCGATTCGATATTCTTCGGCGGGGCCCCTCCGGGTACGGAGTTTATCCTCGGCGGCGGCACCACGGTAAGGCCCGTCTTTACCGAGTACCCGACCCTCGGCACCACAGTGGGCTTCGAGGATGTCGCGGCGCACGACTTTACGTGTCTCGACCTGATACGGAGCGTCCGGCACCTGTTCAACCTGCGGTTCTACACGGACGAGGTTTCGCGCAACGTCTACGCCGAGCCCTACCCCGATTTCTACCGGCAGGAACCGGTCACGGACTGGAGCGACAGGGTGGACCTGTCGCGGCCCGTCCTGATTCGGGAACCGGCCGAGAAGACAGCCTCCACCGTCCACTACTGCTACCGGAGCGGCGACGGGGCCGTGACGCGCCGGAACCGCTCGCTGGGCGAGACCCTCGGCAAATGGACCGTAACCGTCAGGAACAACCTCGCCCCCCCGGGCGAGCAGACCCATGAGAACGGGATATTCACCGCCTCGGTCAACTCCTCCGGCGACTATCCCGACGCTCCGGACGCCTCGCTTCTTCAGGCGGGCGACCGCGATTCCACCTCATCGGACGATATGGAGAGCCTCGACTTCCTGCCCAAAATCGTGGTCTACGAGGGCCTGCGCGAACTGCCCGCGGGCCAGCGGTGGGGCTGGCCCTCCAACTCCGGGTCGTATCCGTACCTGGCGTTCCACCACAGCGCGGACGACGACACCGGTACCGGGGACGTATCCCCGTTCACCCTCTGCTTCGAGGACCGCGACGGGGTCGGGGGCCTGCACCGCTTCCGCGACCGTGAGACGGCGCAGCTCCGCTCCGGCAAGAGGGTGGAGGTGTGGCTCGACCTCTCCCCGGCCGACGTGGAGCCGCTCCTGCGGCCCAACAGCCTTCTGAGGGATTTCCGGGGCCTGTTCCGGCTGCGCATCGGCGGCGAGACGGCCCTCTACCGCCTCGAGGAGGTGGTGGACTACACCCCCTCCCCGCGCCGCCCGACCAGATGTATTTTCCTGAAGAAACATCCCTTAGTATAACCCGACCATTTAAAAACCGACAATCATGGAAAGAATAGACCTTACCGTATCGCTGGACTCCGCCCCCACGAAGGGCGGCGACGGGGAATACCTCACCCGCGCAGAGGTGGAGGAGATAATCGACCGAAGGCTCTCCGCCCTGCGGATATCGGTCTCGGAGGCGGATATCTCCCGCGCTCAGGAAGAGGCGCGAACGCTGGCCGGAAACGCCGAGTTCTGACGACCGGCCACATCCCGCACCTTACGACAACCCTAAAACCACACCGTCAATGACACTCTACCTGACCGAACTGCTCGACCAGATCGAACGGCAGCACGAACGCCTCACCCCGCGCCAACTGGCCGAAACCCTTATAGGGCTGGGGGTAATAGACAACACGCTGTGCAAGGTGCTGATGGTCCGGTACGAGGTGGTGCGGCATATCGGCGCAGGCCTCCGGAAGACCGACGCCATGTGGCTGGCCACCGAGAAATATTGCTGCTCCTACGAGTACGTTCGTAAATGTATCTACTATTATACCGATTTAAACATCCCCTGGGCCATGTCTGAATCTGTATAAAAAATTTCGGCCCATGCCGACTTATCTTCGCACTGAACTAAAAAACCACACCACCATGAAAGGATATATCAGAATAGACGACCGCGCCGAAACGGGCCGGACAGTTATCGACATCGAAGGCGTAATCGGAGTAGCCGAACAGATGCAGTTCGCCGACGGGTGCGGAAGCGTCTCGACCTACGGGTCACTCAAGGCCCTGCTGGACAGGGCTGCGCAGACGCGGGCGACCGGGATTACGGTCAACATCCGCTCCACCGGGGGCAGCGTGCAGGACGCCCTGCTGATCTACGACTACCTCCGCTCTACCGGCGCGCAGGTGACCACCCACTGTTTCGGGTATGTGGCTTCGGCCGCCACCATCATCGCGCAGGCGGCGTCGCCCGGTGGGCGGGAGATATCCGCCAACGCGCTCTATCTTATCCACAACTCCTCGTGCGAGGCCGAGGGGAGCAGCGGCGAGATGGCCGCCACGGCCGATATGCTCCGGCAGACCGACGAGAGGATAGCCGCAATCTACGCCTCGCGTTCGGGCCGCCCGGCCGAAGGGTTCCGGGAGCTGATGGGCGAGAACGGCGGCCGGGGACGGTGGCTCTCGCCGGAGGAGGTGGTCGGGCTGGGGCTGGCCGATACGGTGGCCGGTGCGAGCCGGATACGCCGGAGCGACCGGCGGCTGGTCCGTAACCTGATGCTGCCGCCCCTGCCCGCCCGCGGAGGCTGGAAGGCTCTTCTGTTCGGCTCACCTGCCGGACAGGCGGGAATACCGGTTCCTGAGATTTCGGCCGGACGTGCGGGAATACCGGTTCCTGAGATTTCGGCCGGACAGGTGGGAATACCGGTTCGTGAGATTTCGGACGGACAGGCGGTGAATACGACCGAAACGCCGGCAGTGCCGGACAATACGAACCCGGCCGTACCTGCGGAACTTTCGGGCAACCCGGTCGTCCAAGCGGATACTTCGGGCAACCCGGCCGGGCCGGCGGAACCTTCGGAAATCCCGGCCGCTTCGGCGGAAGAA
>JAJBVT010000103.1 GCA_020859685.1 Rikenellaceae bacterium | reverse complement strand
CCCCCACGGAGCCATCTCCACCGCCACGGAACCGGTTCGCCCACGGCCAAACAAAAAACCGCCCCCGATAATCGGGAAGCGGTAATATATAAACTCGGGGACATTACTCCCCCCGGCTGTAATTGGGGGCTTCACGGGTAATGGCCACATCGTGCGGGTGGCTCTCGAGGATGCCGGAGTTGGTAATCCGGACAAATTTGGCCTCTTTCAGGGCCGCGATATCCTTCGCACCGCAGTAACCCATCCCCGAACGCAGTCCGCCTACTATCTGGTAAACCACCTCCTTCAGCGCGCCTTTGAACGGCACCCTCGCGGCGATTCCTTCCGGCACGAGTTTCTTTATATCCTCCTCCATATCCTGGAAGTAGCGGTCTTTAGAACCCTTTTGCATGGCCTCCAGAGAACCCATTCCGCGGTAGGACTTGAATTTGCGCCCGTTAAACAGGATAGTCTCTCCCGGCGACTCCTCGACCCCGGCGAACATCGAACCGGCCATTACGGCATCGGCCCCGGCGGCCAGCGCCTTCACAATATCGCCCGTGTAACGGATACCGCCGTCGGCGATTACCGTCACGTCGTAATCCTTCACGGCCTGAGCCACATCGTAGACTGCCGACAACTGCGGCACGCCCACCCCGGCGATAACCCTCGTAGTGCAAATCGACCCCGGGCCTATACCCACCTTGATGCCGTCCGCCCCGGCTTCGGCAAGGAACCTCGCCGCCTCGGGAGTAGCTATATTGCCAGCCACCACGTCTATATTGGGGAAAGCTCCTTTGATTTCGGCCAGCACCCGGGCCATATTGGCATGGTGCCCGTGCGCGGTATCGATTACCACGGCGTCCACCCCCGAGTCGCAGAGGGCCTGAACCCTCTCGGCCGTATCCGAAGTGACCCCCACGGCGGCGGCAACCCTGAGGCGCCCCTTTTCGTCCTTGCAGGCGTTAGGGTTCGCCTGAACCTTCGTTATATCCTTGTAGGTGAGCAGACCCACCAGTTTGCCGTTCTGGTCGATTACGGGAAGTTTCTCTATCTTATTGATTAGCAACAGCTCAGAAGCTGTCTGAAGGTCCGGGTTATAGGTGGTAACCAGCCGGTCTTTGGTCATCACGTCCTCTATGCGCTTGTCCATATCCTTCTGGAAGCGGAGGTCGCGGTTGGTAACTATACCGATAAGAGTCTTATCCCCGGTCACTACCGGGATACCGCCTATCCGGTTCTCCTTCATCAGCAGCAGGGCGTCGCCCACGGTGTTATCCTTCGATATGGTGACCGGGTCGTAAATCATCCCGTTTTCCGCCCTCTTCACCTTGCGTACCTGCGAGGCCTGCGACGGTATATCCATATTCTTGTGTATCACACCTATGCCACCCTCACGGGCGAGCGCTATGGCAAGTTCCGCCTCGGTGACGGTATCCATGGCCGCGGATACGATGGGAGTATTGAGCACTATATTCCGTGAGAACCGGGACGAAATATCGACCGTTCGCGGCAGGACTTCGGAATAGGCCGGGATTAGCAGGACATCATCGAATGTAAGGCCCTCGCTATGGATTTTCTGGTTGGCAAAAGACATAAGGTTGGATTTCTTTTGCCCACAAAGATAGTCATAATATCGGCAACGGTGCGAAATTCAGGCTTCCTTTTTCACAAAAAAATGATTACGACCTTTCCCGCGCCACCGGGCGGCACGTAGTTTTCCAGCGCAAGCCCCCCTTCCGGCGAGATACGGAGCATGCCGCGGCTACCCTCCCCCGGGAAGGTACTCTTACCGACGCCCGCCTGCGGCCATTCCCCCACGGTAACCTCATACCGGCCCGGCGGCGGCACGAGTTTATCGGGGTTGGGAAGGCTGAGCGAGCCACCCATTACGTCGGCGACCGCAAAATAGCGGTGCCCCAGTATGGCTCCTGCCCCATCCAAATCACCGGATGCTACGGCGTCACGTGCGGCTGTGGAGCTGATTTTCAGCCCGTCCGATTTCAATTCGGGAACACGTACGATATCCGGCAACGCCTGCGTCCCCAGAAGGAAATCGTAGTCGCCCTCCTTATTACGGCCGAACTTATGGTCGTACCCGACCACCATCGCCGAAGCCCGGAGCCTGCCGGTAATTACCTGCCCTATGAAATCGGAGGGCGCCATCCGGGAAAACTCTCCGTCGAACTCTATTACGACGGTATAATCGATTCCTGCCGCGGCCAGCAGTAACAGTTTTTCTTCCGATGTAGAAAGGAGCCGGGTCTTCTCGCCCGGTTTCAGTACCGCGCGCGGATGCGGGTCGAAGGTGACCGCGATGCTGTCGGATGCGGTTTCCGCCGCCCGCCGTACGGTCGATTCGAGCAGGAGTTTATGCCCCCGGTGCACCCCGTCGAACGAGCCGACCGTCACCACCGGACTGCGGAGCGGGGGCAGCTTCTCGGTTCCGCGGATTATCTTCATCTCTTACAGGCTGTTATCCTCGTTCTCCTTAACGAAATACGCCACCTTTTCCAGCAGTGTCGTTATATCGTAATTCTCCACCACTATACCTTTCGGGAAGTTTAGCGGTTTCGACGTGAAATTCAGCACCCCCTTTATACCGGCGTTTATAATCGGCAGGACCACCTCGGTAGCCGTCTCGGCCGGGCACGACAGAATCACGATATTGATATCCATATCCTCCACCAGCTCTTCGAACTTATCCATATGGAAACACGGGATATCGTCAATCTCGGTCCCCACCTTCACAGGGTCCACGTCGAACGAAGCGACTATCTTGATATTCAACCCCTTACCGTTAAAGTATTTGGTGATGGCCTGTCCCAGATGCCCCATCCCGATAACGGCGATATTCACCGGATTGCGGCTGTCGAGTATCGAACTAATGAATTTTATAAGAACCTCCACGTCGTACCCCTTCTTGGTATCGCTCGAAAAACCGATAAGCATCAGATCGCGCCGCACCTGCACGGCCGTTATACCGTGGATACCGGCCAGCACATGCGAAAACACATGAGTTATACCCTGCTCATGACAACTCAATAGGGTTCTGCGGTATTCGCTAAGCCTCTCGATTGTCTTTTCCGGTATATTGTTTGGAATATTACTCATCGCCGTTATATTTATTTACGCAAAGATAATCATTCGTCCACAAAAGGATTACCTTTGCCGCGTACTAAATAAAAGCACGAAAAAGATGTTCAGGGGAGTTATTTTCGATATGGACGGCGTTCTGGTAGACAACCGGGACGCCCATTTCAACGCCTTCAAGGTGTTTTGCGCCCGCTACGGGTTCGAATGCAGGGACGAGACGCTTCTCCCCCTGTTCGGCAAGGGTAACGACGAGATACTTCCCGGGATTCTGCCGCGCGAATTTATCGAGGAGAAAGGAATGGAAAACCTCTCCGAGGAGAAAGAAGAGATATACCGTGATCTGATAGCCCGGACCATAACCCCGGCCGACGGGCTGGTCGACTTTCTGGACGATATCCGTTCCCACGGAATCCTCACGGCCGTCGGTTCGTCGGGTCCGTCGGTCAACGTAAATTTCGTCCTCGACAAATGCGGCATCGCCGACCGGTTCGACGCCATCGCCAACGGCGACATGGTGGAGCACGCCAAACCCGACCCGGCTATCTTCCTCCTCGCCGCCGAACTGCTGGGCCTTCCGGCAGGCGATTGCGTGGTTATAGAGGATTCGTTCGCCGGCTTCGAGGCGGCCAATAAGGCCGGAACGAAACTAATCGGCATCGCCACCACCTACCCCATCGAAAAACTGCGTGAGGGCCGGACGGATATGCTTATCCACAGCTTCCGGGAGCTAAGCTACGATAATGTAGCGGCTTTATGGAAATAACCACCGGTTCGGCCGGGAAGGCCCGTGCTATTGCAGAAGGAGTTTCACAATAGGCGGCCGGCCGTATGTCATCCCCCACCCCCATGTCATTCTGGGGGGGGGGGTGCGCATCGGGCGCGGGGGGGGAGGGGGAGAGGGTGGAGCTCGGGGGGCGGGGGGGCAGGGGAGAACAGAGGGGGGGGCGGCGGCG
>JAJBVT010000024.1:19933-23327 GCA_020859685.1 Rikenellaceae bacterium | reverse complement strand
CTGCTCCGGCCCGGCCCCACCCGGCCCTCAAAAAGAAACGAGAGTATGAAAAGATATTTCCTGTTAACTCTGCTTGCGGTAACGTTTATCATGCCCTGCCGGGCGCAGTTCGGGCAGGAGTCGACCCGGCTTGCCGAGGGGTGGGAGTTCCTGCGGGGCGATTTGGGCGGGGTGTGGGAAGCCGTGCGCCCGTGGCGGCCGACCCGGCCGGAGGCCGTCCCGCTGTGGACACCCGTCACCCTGCCGCACTGCTTCAACGCCCTCGACGCGGTCGACCCCGAAGCCAATTACTATCAGGGACCGGGATGGTACCGGACCGCCCTTGCAGTCGATAACCCGTACCCCGGTGGCCGCACCCTCCTCCATTTCGAAGGCGCGGGCCAGCGGACACAGGTCTATATATATACGACCCTCGTATGCGAACATACCGGCGGTTACGACGAATTTACCGTCGATATAACCGACGCGGTGCGGGCTTTCCTCGCGGGCGGGGACGCGGAGAGGTTCGAAGGTCGCGTTCCGGTATCCGTCCGGGCAGACAATAGCCGCGATCTGGAGACGATACCGTCCGATATGTCCGACTTCAACCTCTACGGGGGCATCTACCGCCACCTCAACCTCGTTTATGCCCCGGCACTGTATATCGATGGCGTTCAGATTGATACCGCGGTAGACCCGGACGGGACCGCCGGAGAGCTGAAGCTCTTCGTCTCTGTCGCCGGGGAACCGGGAACCGGGCACCGACCCGCCGGGAACACAGCCGCCGGGAACACAGTCGCCGGAGAGTTACCCGCCGGGACCCGGTCGGCGGCAACCCTTCGTATCCGCATCGAAGCCCCCGACGGCGCGACCGTCTGCCATGAAGAGGTGAGGGTGGGCGGCACCGGATTCGGGGAGGTTCTGAGCCTGAGTGTCGATTCGCCGGCTCTATGGTCCCCGGCCGAGCCGTCACTGTACACCGTCACGCTTACATTAATATCGGCGGCCGGGGAGCATACGGTCACCGACCGCTTCGGCTTCCGCCGTTTCGAATTTGTCGAGAGGGGGCCGTTTCTGCTCAACGGCGAGCGACTGCTGTTGAAAGGAGTCCACCGACATGAGGACCATGCGGGTGTGGCCGCCGCGATGACCGACGAGATGGTACGCCGTGAAATGCGGCAGATAAAGGAGATGGGCGCCAATTTTATCCGGCTGGGCCATTACCAGCAGTCGCGGCTTGTGCTCGGGCTGTGCGACGAGCTGGGGATACTGGTCTGGGAGGAGATACCGTGGTGCCGCGGCGGGCTGGGCGGCGAGGAGTACCGCGCGCAGGGCAGGCGGATGCTGCGCAACATGATTTCCCAGCACCGCAACCACCCCTCGGTAATCCTCTGGGGGCTCGGTAACGAAAACGACTGGCCGGGCGATTTCGAGGAGTTCGACCGGGAGGCGATAAGGGCCTATATGCAGGAGCTCCACGACCTGTCGCACGAACTGGACCCCTCGCGGCTCACCGCTATACGTCGGTGCGGCTTCTGCGAGGATATAGTGGACGTCTACTCGCCCTCGATCTGGGCCGGGTGGTACAAAGGGGCCTACGTGGATTACCGTAACGCAACCCACGCGGAGATGCTCGGCACGGACCGTTTCCTGCATGTGGAGTGGGGTGCCGACAGCCATCCAGGGCGCTACTCGGAGGACCCTCATACGGGTATAACTTACAGTCCGCATCCGCCCGAGGCGGAGATAATACCCGGTTGGCCGGTCTATACCGACGGGCCGAACAACTCGACCATGGGCGACTGGAGCGAGACCTACGCCGCCGAGCTTATCGACTGGACCCTCGGCCGCCAGCACGATATGCCGTGGCTTACCGGGAGCGCTTACTGGAGTTTCAAGGATTTCTCAACGCCCCTGCGTCCCGAGAACCCGGTGCCCTATGTGAATCAGAAGGGTCTGGTGGAGCGGGACGGCACCCCGAAGGAGGGCTATTATATCTTCCAGTCCTATTGGGCCGCGGAGCCGATGGTGCGTATATTCGGTCACGGCTGGAGGGTCAGGTGGGGTGCTCCGGGCGAGGTGAAGCGCCTGCTGGTCTACTCCAACTGCGACGAAGCGGAACTGTTCCTCAACGGGGAGAGTCTCGGTGTCAGGCGGCGAACAGAAGGGGACTTTCCCGCCAACGGCCTGCGCTGGGATACCCCGCTCCGGGAGGGCGGGAACCATCTCCGGGCCGTAGCCCGCCGCGACGACTGCGTGCTTACGGACGAGATGCAGTTCGAGTACACCACCGCCCTGTGGGGTGAACCGGCCCGGATAGATGTGGCTACCTACCCGGCCGGAGAGGGAGCGGTGTGGGTCGAGGCGCGTCTGCTGGACCGGAACGGTGTGCAGTGCCACGACGCACGCGATTACATCCAATTCGAACTGGCGGGAGACGGGCGGCTTGTGCGCCTGCAGGGCACCGCGTCCGGAAGCCATATCGTGCAGGCCCATAACGGCTGGGCGCGGATAAAGGTCGAGACCGGCGGCGGGGAGAGCGTTGTCGCGGTCCGGTCGGAGGGGATGGAGACAGCGTTCGTGACGATAGGGGATTGAGGATGTTACAATTACGTATGGTGGAAAAGAGTTGTCGGCGAAGTTATGAGGGTGGTTAATTAAAGACGAACCGAGTCGAGGGTTGACGGTTGGCGGTCTCGTTCCGAAGGTATATGACGGTCTGACTTTGAAGGTGTTTGATGTTCACCCACCGAGTGACGGTCGGCGTCTCCGAGTAACGGTTGGCGGCCTCGCTCGGAAGGTGGTTAACGCTAAGGCACCGAGTGGCGGTCGGCGGTTACGTTCCGAGTTGGAGATCGGCGGTCACCTTCCGAAGGTGTAAGGCTAAAGATGCCAACCCGTCACGGCCGCGCTGAAATGCCGAGGCGAAAACCACAAGCCGAACGGAAAGCTATTTTAACGGTATACGGTAAAACGAGGGCAAGGCGGCTACCGCCGCCACGGTAATTTTTACGAAGGGTAGCTGTGATTTTGAACTACTTGTTTTCAGCGGCCCGGCCACCCGCCATCCTGCCCGCGGCGGGCCGCAAGCTACGAAACAGACGCTCTCACCTTTAGTGTAAAGATGTAGAGGATTACTTTTACGAAAACGGGATAATTCCGCTTCCGGCTCCCCGCGCCTTCGGTCAGGGCAAATGTCTTGCGGGGAGCGGCGGCGGCGGAGTTCCGGTGAACAATATATAGTAACCCGATACAACATTTTTCCGTGGCCCGTGGCCCGTGGTCCGTGACCCGCTGCCCGCTGCCCGCTGCCCGTGGCCGCTGCCCGTGGCCGCTGCCCGTGGCCGCTACGTCTTGGCCGCCAACCCGCCCCCGGCGGGCCGGAACTTGAGAATCAGACCCCATTGAATAACGC
>JAJBVT010000024.1:0-19923 GCA_020859685.1 Rikenellaceae bacterium | reverse complement strand
GAATAACGCTATATAATTAAGTTAATTATCAGAAAACTAAATGGTTATGAAAAGGATAATAATTACAGCCATCGCACTTGCGGTATTCTTTGCCGCGGCGGGTGCGCCGCCCCAGAGCCGACTGGTGTCGATGGACGGGGAGGGACGCCTTAGGTACCACCCCTATACCGAACAGGGAGACATACTGCCCGATTTCTCGCACTGCGGTTACAGGGGCGGCGGGGTGGCCCTGCCCGACGTTCCGGTGGCGGTCGTGCTCACTCCGTCGGGCGGCGACGACCATCCGGCCATACAGGCGGCGATCGACCGTCTGGCCGCCGGGGAGCCCGGCCCGGACGGATTCCGCGGTGCAGTGCAGCTCAAAAAAGGGGTATATAATATATCCCGGACGCTGGTGATTCCGGCAAGCGGCATAGTGCTTCGCGGCGAAGGGAACGACAAGGAGAACGGCACGGTACTGCTGGCTACCTCGCCGCACCAGTACAACGTTATCGAGATAGGTGTGCGGGGCAGGCTTACCAAGGTGGAGGGTACAGAGCGGCCGATTACGGACGAGTACGTACCCTCCGGCAGCCGCACCGTCCATATCGCCGACGCGGGGAGGTGGTTCGCGCCCGGCGACCGGGTGGTGGTCCATCGCCCGAGCACCCGCGAGTGGATATCGGCCATAGGTATGGACTCCATTCCGCCGCGCCCCCTCCCGGGTGAAACGAGCTACGACTCGTTCGAGCGCTTCCGCCGCGACGGGGCCAATACCAATACCAACGGCACCGTGCAGTGGCAGCCGGGGACGAAGGACCTGCTGTTCGAGCGCACCGTGACGGCCGTCGACGGCGACCGCGTGACGCTCGATATCCCCGTAGTAAACGCACTCCAGAGGGAGTACGGAGGGGCGACGGTCTATAAATACGAGTTCCCGGAGCGGATTTCCGACTGCGGGGTGGAGAACCTTTACGGCATGGCGCTGTTCGACGAGACGGTGACGGCGGAGAACAGGTACATCGGCACCCACTGTGTGGACGAGGACCACGCCAACAACTTCGTCTATTGCCGTGCGGTGGAGAACGCCTGGATACGGGACGTGAGCGTGGAGCACTTCGACTGCTGTGTCTGGACCGAACCCTCGTCCAAATTTATAACCGGTCAGGACCTCTCGGCCACCAATCCGGTGTCCGTAATAACCGGGGGCAGGCGCTATTCCTACTCGGTGGCCGGGCAGATGTGCCTCTTCCAGCGCTGTTACGCCAGCCACCACCGGCACCAGTTCGTGCTCGGGGCGAGCGTCCCCGGCCCGAACACCTTCGTGGACGGCTACGGCGACGTGACCTTCGCCTCGAGCGAACCTCACCAGCGGTGGGCCGCCGGATGCCTGTACGACAATATCGTCATCAGGGGTCCGGACGGGTCGCTGCTGGCGGCCAACCGTGGCTGGTTCGGCTCCGGCCACGGCTGGTCGGGGGCGCAGATTGTGTTCTGGAACTGCACCGCCCCGGTCATTATGCCGATGCGGCCGCCTACGGCCCAGAACTTCGCCATCGGATACAACGGCAAGGCGTACGATCAGTGGGAAGAACGGGCGCGGGAGAGCACGATATGCTCCATTAACGGGGTTTCGCGCAGTAATTTCGTGTACGAGGGTACGGCCGCCGTGGGCGACGGCTGGATAGAGCATGCCGACACGCAGGTGTGGCCCCGGAGTCTCTATTACCGGCAGCTACGGGACCGCCTCGGCGAGGAGGCCGTGCGCAACGTCACCACGCGGTACCAGCAGCATCTTGTCTATTGATACTTAGGGTGACGCCCGGGGGGTTGTCCTATAAGGTGGACGGCGCGTTATATATGGATTTACTTTAAATGCACGTAAGAATCGGGATATCGACCGCCGGTAGAGGACGGGTTGCTTAATCCGGGACAGTGTAGGTATCCCGATAGATGGTTAGGGGTCGTCTGGTTCGTCGGATTACTAAGAAGTATGAAAATAATACGGAGACTTGAATTTCTCTTTTGCGGAGTGGTATACGCTCTCTTAATGGGTGCGTGCGCGCAAACACCATATATTTTGTACGTCTCGCCCGACGGTAGGGACGATGCGCAGGGTACCGAGGCGGCCCCGCTGGCCACGCTCCGAAAGGCGCACGAACTTGCCGCCCCGGTCTACGGCAAACGCCCGGTGACGATTTTCCTGCTTGCCGGGGAGTACTATATCGACTCGCCGCTGGTGTTCGGACCGGAGGAGTCCGGCCGTGAGGCTAACCCTGTCAGGATAACAGCGCATGGCGACGGGGAGGCGGTGCTGACCACATCCGTGCGGCTTGCCGGGCTGGAGTGGGAACCGTACCGCGACGGAATAATGATGGCCCGGGTCGGAGAGGGACAGGCCGGGCCGCCGGTTTTCGACCGCCTCTTTATCGACGGGCAGGAGATGCCGATGGCCCGTTATCCGGATTACGACCCGGACGCCCACTATTTCAACGGTACGGCGGCCGACGCCCTTTCGCCGGAGAGGACCGCCCGGTGGAGCTACCCGGCCGGGGCTTACGTCCATGCCCTGCACCGCCATGAGTGGGGAGGTTTCCATTACCGTAGCGACGGCCGCAACGCCGCCGGGGAGTTATTGTTTACGGGCGGACGGCAGAATAACCGCCGGATGGGCATGCACCCGCAGCACCTGATGGTAGAAAACGTCTTCGAGGAGCTGGACGCACCCGGCGAATGGTACTATAATGCCGCCGATGGGACTCTGTACGCCTACCCGCCGGAGGGAGTCGACCTGTTCCGCGCGGAAATCCGTACCCCGCAGGGCGAAGGGTTTTTTGTGTTCGACGGGAGTGCGGATGCGCCCGTCAGCCATATAACGATTGAGGGCCTCACGTTCCGCCATACGGTCCGCACATTTATGAAGACGGACGAACCCCTGCTCCGTAGCGACTGGACGATATACCGGGGCGGAGCGCTGCTGTTGGAAGGCGCGGAGCAGTGCACAGTCCGCGGGTGCGATTTCACCGAGCTGGGGGGTAACGGAGTCTTTTTCTCAGGCTACAACCGCCGTAACAGGGTGGGGGAGTGCCGGTTCAGCCGGATTGGGGCGAGCGCAATTTGCTTCGTGGGCAGGCCGCAGGCGGTGCGCAGCCCGCTGTTCGAGTACGGCGAGCGGAACGACCAGGCCCTGATGGATACCCTGCCCGGACCCGCATCGCCCGATTACCCGGTGCAGTGCGTGGCGGACAACAACCTGATACACGATATAGGCCTTACGGAGAAGCAGGTGGCCGGGGTACAGATTTCGATGGCATCCGGCATCACCGTCAGCCGCAACAGCATCTACCGCGTTCCCCGGGCCGGTATAAATATCGGCGACGGGACCTGGGGCGGCCATATCGTAGAGTGGAACGACGTGTTCGACACGGTGCTCGAAACGGGAGACCACGGGGCGTTCAACTCCTGGGGGCGGGACCGGTTCTGGTCGGCCGACCGGGCCGAAATGGACTCGGTGAACCGCGTCCGG
The DNA here is from genome assembly GCA_020859685.1 of Rikenellaceae bacterium. Taxonomy (GTDB): domain Bacteria; phylum Bacteroidota; class Bacteroidia; order Bacteroidales; family Rikenellaceae; genus WRDF01. Next base: position 16,418 of record JAJBVT010000024.1, on the reverse strand, counting down.
CCCGGTCTTTCGCTGCTCGATGCGGTAGAGACCACCATCCTGCGCAATAACCGCTGGCGGTGCGACCACGGCTGGGATATCGACCTGGACGACGGCTCGTCCAACTACCTTATCGAGAATAACCTCTGCCTGAACGGAGGGCTGAAGCTCCACGAGGGGTTCCTGCGCCGGGCTGAGAACAACGTAATCGTGAACAATTCGTTCCACCCCCACGTCTGGTTCGAAGGGTCGGGCGACGTGTTCCGCCGTAATATAGTAACCCGCGGCTACTATCCGGTGCGTATCCGGGAGTGGGGCGCGGAGGTGGACCGGAACCTCTTTCCGGACAGCGCGGCGCTCGCACGGGCGCAGGCGGCCGGGACCGACGCCCGTTCGCGGGCGGGCGATCCGCTGTTCGTCGACCCGGCCGCCGGAGATTTCCGGGTGGCGGACGGCTCGCCCGCGCTGGAGGTCGGTTTCGTAAACTTTCCGATGGACCGGTTCGGGGTTCAGGCTCCACGGCTTAGGGCGATGGCCGAGACGCCGGAAATCCCGCCGCTCCGCTATCCCGGATATGGTGGAGAGGACGCCCTCCGGGAGTGGCTCGGGGCGCAGGTCAAAGACCTGGCCACCGAGGGCGAACGCTCGGCCACGGGTATGGACGGGGTATACGGTGTTCTGGTGGTCGGCCTTGCAGACGGTTCGCCGCTGCGGCAGGCCGGGCTGCGGGAGAACGACGTAATACTGAAATTCAATTCGCGCAATACGGACAGCCTGACCGACCTGCTTTCGCAGACGGCCCGCACCCGGCCGGGCGACCGTGTGCGGCTAACCCTGTTCCGTGACCAGCGGCAGCAGGTGGTGACCTTTACCCAACCGTAAAAGGAAGCCGAACATAATAAAAGTGCATCCGCCGACAGGATATTCCGGTTACACAGGTTTGGGTGGATAGGAAGGTTGCCGGAGTTCGAGGCGGATAGCACTTTTATTATTTTATGCGTGTAGTTTTTGTGAAAATATTACCGTCAGTATTGGAAATCCGGGGGGAATCCCGGATTTTTTGTAGATATTTTCTACCAACCCCTCTCGGTGGAGGGGGTGTCGGAGTAATATTTATAGTTTTGCCGGGGGTGGTGCGGGACCTCCGATTATACAGGTTTGGGTGGATAGGAAAGGTTTCCGGAGTTTGCGGCGGATAACACTTTACAAATATGTGCCGGTACTTCGGTAAATATATTTTCAGTTAGGGGATTAAAAAACGGGGGGTGCCCCGGATTTTTATATAAATATTGTATACCCACCCCTTGTGGAAGGGGGTGTGTAGTAAGAATAATGGTATTATCCGTATGGGATATGAACGTTCCGGTAATAGGGGGGTTGGCGAATAGTAGGTATCGGGATTCGGGGGCGACGGTACTTTTAAAAGTGCCGGTAGTCGGGGGAATATATTTCCTGTGAGAGGATAAAAAAACCGGGGGGTACCCGGAGTTTTTATAAAATATTTCATAGACCCCCCTCAATTTAAGGGGGGTGAGTAGATAAAATGCCCGTGTAGGAGAGTGGCATCTGATTTTTCCGAGGCCGTTACGGAATACGGAGCATCGGGACAAGTTCTCAAAACCATGCTTCTATCTGTTCCCATACGGGGCCGCCGTCGTTGGGCTGGGGAGAGCCCGGCGTACTGCGTCCGTCGCGGATATATCGGCGCATCAGCTCCGTAAGGCGGGCCACCACGTCCGGATACCGGTCGTGGAGATTGTTGGTCTCCGCGGGGTCCGACAGTACGTTGTAGAGCTGAACGGCGGGAAAGCCCTCCGTGGAGTCGCGGCCCGGGCGGGGATAGCTCCATCCGCCCGAACCGGGCGCAAGCAGCAATTTCCAGGCGCCCTGCCGGATGGTGAAACTGCCGTCGATGGAGTGGTTGACGGTGGCCTCGCGTATCTGGCCGCGATAACCGTCCGAGGTAATCAACGGCAGGATATTGTAACTGTCCTCGCCCTCGTCGTCCGCCAGCGTTCCTCCGGCCAGAGCGACGAAGGTCGCCATAAAGTCGGTAAGGCAGACGGTCTGGTCGGACTGGTGGGGCGGCGCTCCGGCGGGCCAGCGGATGATGCACGGCACACGGTGACCACCCTCGTAGAGGTCGGCCTTGTGGCCGCGGTAAATATAGCTCGGGTAGTGGCCCATCAGCTGAAGCTCCTCGATGCGGGCCGCCGGTGAGCAGCCGTTGTCCGCCGTGAAAACCAGAATGGTATTATCCGCAACACCGCTCCTTTCGAGGGCCTCCCGGATTTCACCTACGACCCAGTCGACCATCATCACGAAGTCGCCGTACGGGTTCAGGCCCGAACGGCCTTGGAACTCCCGGACGGGCAGAATCGGGGTGTGGGGCGCGGGCAGGGGAAAGTAGAGGAAGAACGGCCTTTCGCCTTCGCTCTGTTCCCCGATATATCGGACCGCCCGGGCCGTCAGGTTCGGCAGGCACTCTTCATGGCTGAAATCGCTTGCCGTGGGACCGCTACGCCACATCTGCATACCGGTATTGGAGGTGACGCGGTCGGGCAGAGCGGTGGGCATATCGTTCTCCACATAGACATACGGGGGCATGTCGAGCGAGGCGCTGATACCGTACCAGTAGTCGAACCCACGGTCCACAGGGCCGTCCGTGACTGGTTTGGCGAAGTCCACGCTGTCGCTGCCTGCGGCTATATTGTTCCAAGTCCAACCCAGGTGCCATTTGCCGATTCCGGCGGTGGTATATCCGAGTTCGCGCAGTTTGGAGGGGAGGGTGGCCCGGCCCGCGTCTATCAGGGGCGGGCTGTATCCGTTCAATACGCCGTTTTTGAGGGTGGAGCGCCAGTTATAGCGGCCGGTCAGCAGGCCGTAGCGGGTGGGGGAGCTTACCGACGAACTGGTGTGCGCGTCGCTGAACGAGACCCCCTCGCGTACCATCCTGTCGAGGTGGGGCGTCGGGATTTTGCAACCGGAGTTAAGGGCCGCCACGTCGCCGTATCCCATATCGTCGGCCAGGATGAAAACTATGTTGGGCCGGTCGCCGGGCTGACCGAAAAGCGGGGCGGCGCACAATACGCCCCCCGCCACAAAACCTAAACTTCTCATAAAAATCGTAGCCTGCTGCACACTCAATCGTCGACCGGCTGCGGGTCGGGATTGGAGTTCTTTTCGTAGAAACGGAAATCGCCCAGCCAGAGGTTCTCGTCCTTAATGCCGTTGGTGGGGCGGTCGCTCGGGTCGGTAAGGGTCTTGCCGAACGAGCGGTAGATGCCGAATTTATTGCGGATATTCACCGCGCCGCCTTCGCGCCACATATCGATATCCTCCTCGGTGTGGTCGGCCAGAACCTCCCCGTCGCTGAGGCGCGTAATCCGGATGCGGTAGTAGCCGTGGCGGTGGAAATGGGCCTCCTGCTGTATCTGTACCCACTCGTCCTCGAGTTCGGAGAGGGGTATATTGTCGAGGAAGGTACCGAGGGTGGTCTCGCTCGAGCGGCCGGTGTGTATCACCTGCAGGCGGCTGTTGCCCGAATTGCGCCGCAGGGTGAGGGTGATAACCGGCGAACCGATATTGGACCCCTCCTGCCCCTTGAGCTGGTGGATATGCGTAAAGCTCGTGGAAGGCATGAACCCGGCGGGAATCTTCATTTTCCACTCGATTATCTGCCACTCGTCATAGTTGCCGTTCACGTCCTTGTAGGCCACTTTGTCGGTGGAGTGCACGCGGCTCTTCATCTCGTTGCGCTGGCGGTCGGCAAGGTTGGCCCCGTCGCCGCAGATATCCTCCTCGACGTGCACCATAAAGTTGTAGACGTACTGCCCCAGGTCGGCGTCCCACTCCACGTCGATATGTTTGCCGTCGCTGTGGTGGTAGTGGGCCTCGCGGCTGGGATGCTCGGTATATTCGAGCATATGCTGTTTCATGTAGGTGTCTACGGCATTCCAATCCTGTCCGACGAGCGAGGCGTCGGCCTGCATGGACTTCATCAGGGTATAGCCGTAGGTGGTGGGGTCGTCCGGGTCGTAGCCCTCCATGCCGGTCTGCACCACGGGAACCACCGTACCCACGTTGCCGTCGGTGTCGGAGAAGACGATTTCGGCCGTGCGGGTATCGGCTTCGTTGGCGCTTAGGGTCAGGGTGAGACTCGAATCGTCGGAGTCTTTAACCGCTATCCACTCCGGATTGTCGGTAACGGCGTAGGTCCACTCAATCCCCTTCGGGTTACCGATTTCGAGAGTGTAGTCGCCGCCCTGAAATCCGGCTTCGAGCCGGTCGGGCTCAATTATGAGGATAACCTCGGGCCGGAGGGGCTGCACGACGGTAAAGGAGGACGATTTACCGTAATCGCTGAGTTTGACGGTGACTTCGGTAGAGCGGTCCTGCCCGGAGCTGTTGATACCAGCAGAGAGGATGACTACGTTGTCGCCGTAGGTGACGGTCAGCCATTCGGCCGGTGAAGAGGCCTCCCAGTCGGAGTGGGTGAGGACCGGCACGGTGCGCGAGCCGCCGTTCTTGTCTATCTGTACGTCGCCGAATACGGCCACTTCGAGCTTTTCGGCATCCGGGCCGTCTTCCTTGTCGGAGGAACAGGCGGAGGCGAGGCACCCGAGCGTTATCAATAGCGCCGCGGATAAGAGTGTCTTTTTCATCTTCGGTTTTTTATTTTTCTGATTTATTGCCAGTGTTTTTGTTCAAGGCCATGCGGCCGGTATTGTTAAGGTGGTTGGACCGATCGGTTCCGAAGTCAGTCTGCAACAGGAGCCAGATGAACTGCGACGGGGCGCATATAGGCGCTGCCGTCGTATTCCACGCCCTTCAGGGCGAGGGACACCTCGCCGGTCGGGAGAGTGAGTCTGCCGACCGGGACGGTAGCGGTACCGCGGTTCTCGGTGTGCGGTCCGTAAGCCACTTCGAATGCCTGCCCGCCGCACTCCACCGTAACCGTTCCGCTCTGGTCGTCCGCGCCTGTGTTGTACTCCAGCGCAAGGTCGTAGACGGCAGGGCGGTTAAGGCGCACGGGCCATTCGAGCCACTGGTGGTTGCCGGTCCAGCCGTGCACGTAGTTACGGGACGGCTTGCCGTCGCCGTAACCCAGCCCGCCGCCGTGGAGCGTCGCGTCGAAGGCATAGAGGACGTTCGGCTCCCCCGGCCCGAGCAGACGTACCGGGTAGGGCGGCCGCTCGTGGGACAGGGTGAGGGCAATGACGGTATTTACCGTGTCGGGGGCATCGGCGGGGAGGGTGATTTCCACGTCGCGGTCGTTCAGCCTGCGGTGTGCGGGCGATACCCCGGGTGCCGGGATTATCCGCACCTCCGCGATATCGGAGGTAAGGCCGCCTACGGTGAGCCTGCCGTCGCGCGGCCACTCGAACACATGCAGGTAGAGGGTGGAACCCTTGCGGGTAGTGACGCCCCACCGCTGCTGCGGAAGGCCCGACTGCACCGTTCCGTATATCGACTCCCCGTTAACCTCCAGCCACCGGCCCACGCCCCGGAATATTTCGACGTCCACCGGGTCCCAGCTTCCGTCGCCACGGGGGCCGACGTTCATAAGGATATTGCCCCCCTTGGAGGCCGCCGAGGCCAGCAGGCGGATGAAATGCGCGGGCGGTTTGTGCGACCGGTCGTGCCTGCTGTACCCGTAGGACTCGTTGGTGGTCGGAATCGACTCCCAGTAGCCCTCGTTCGGGAAGAAGTGGGCGGCACGGTCGCCCGTGTTGGCGTAGTCGCCCAGATTGCCGCCCGGGAAGCGGGCCAGCCGCCCGTTCACCACCACCTCGGGGTCGGCCTCGCGGATAGCGCGCAGGATGCGGATGTTCTGGTAGAGCGGTAGCTTGTGAGGGGTGTCGAACCAGAGGAGGTCCGGCCGGTACTTTTCGATAAGTTCCACAATCTGCGGAATCGACTTTTCGGTGACGTACCGCTCGGCCCGCGGCAGGAAGTCCGTCCGGGAGAGCCACCAGTTCGAGCCGCCCAGCAGGCGGTCGCCGCCCGGGTTGCCGTACGTCCAGTCGTTGCCCGGCGCGTCGGGGTGCTCCCAGTCGAAGGCGTGCGAGTAGTAGAATCCGAACCGGATGCCGTACCGGTCGGCCGCATCATGAAGCTCCTTTAGAGGGTCGCGGTCGGCGCGGGTAAGGCGAATATCGTAGGGGTAGGCGTCCGAAGGGAACATGGCGAACCCGTCGTGGTGCTTGGCCGTGACGATGAAGTAGCGCATCCCCGCGTCGCGGGCGTGGCGCATCCACTCGTCCGCGTCGAACCCGGCCGGGTCGAACGGGAGGACCAGCCGCTCACGGTACTCTTCGGGCGGGATGCGCTCCTTGCGCATCAGGTGCTCGGAGTATCCGTCCACGGGGTGCCCGTTCCACTCGCCGCCCGCCTCGGAGTAGACGCCCCAGTGGATAAAGCAGCCGAATTTGGCCTCGTTGTACCACTCCATCCTTTCGTCGAGCGTCCGGCGGGCTTCCCTCCACCAGCCGTCGAGGGCCTCGCGGAGGGCCGTGCTGTCCTGCGGCAGGTCGAGCCTGCCGTGTTCCATTCCCTGCTCGTCCCCGGCGTTATGTGACGGCTGTGCCGCCGCGTGGGCTGCCATGAGGCAGCAGAGGGCCGCCGGTATCAGTCTGGTTATCTTCATCTCAGAGTGATTGGGACGGTCCGGGGCACCTGACCGCGCCCCGGACCGCATAGTGTCAATAGAGCAGCTCCGCCGAGTCGTTTACCACGAGGTTGTCGAGGTAGACCATCGTAAGGTTCGGGTAGATGTATTTGAACGACTGCACGTCGAGCGGCGCGTTGTTGTAGGCCGCCTTCAGGTCCTGAAGGGCCGTGGAGGTGAATACGTCCGTTCCGTCCACATTTACCGTAACCTTGTAATCGGATTCGACCGACAGGCCGACGTTACGGGTCTGGTCCAACCCCGCCTTGAAGGCTTCGCTCTTGAAGAAGACCATAAAGGTCTCGGTGGACTGCTGTATACCGGCCGCAGGGTCGGAGCGGCGCGTTACCTTGACGGTAAGGCGCGCGTCGAAGTCGGAAGCGAGGATATTGCGGGGCGTACCGGCTGTGTTGTCGCCGGGGGCGAAGTAGTCCACATCGTCGTAATAGTGGTCCATCGGCCACCAGTCCACCATCAACTCGCTGATATAGTGGGTGGGGGCGGTCTCCTCACCGGGGTTGCGGCCGGTGAACCCGATACCCATGAAGTTGTCGGAGTAGAGGGTTTCCGATTTGGTCGGGAACTTGGGGTTGAAGGGCGACACCGAGCTGCTGCTGATGCCTACGTCGGCGGTCACGGACAAGGGTGGTTGGAACGGATTAATGCCCAGATCCCTCGTTACCCAGCCGAGCGAGTCGGTGGGCTGGTTGCCCAGCACGTGGGTTTCGAACTGCCCGTCGCGCTGGCGCGCCTGCTGGTTGGTGGCCGTCCACCCGGACGGGGTGGAGTTGCCCTCGTTGCTGGAGAACCGGTCGAAGAATACGCCGTTGACTTTTACAAGGGCTTCACGGGTCTCTTTCGTACCGCCGCATTTGACGGTGTACCGTATCAGAAATTCGCCGTTCTCTTTGGGGGCGGTCCACTTCATAACGGGGTAGCCCTGTTGGGCCGCCGGGAAACTGCCCGCCTCGCACCACCACTCGTAGTAGGTGTTGTCCGGGTCGCTCGTCTTGACCGACATGCCCATATCCACCTTCTGGCCCTGGTAGAACTCGTCGCCGAAAATCTGGAGGGTGTCTATCTCCACTGTCTCATTACTGCAACCGGCCGCAAGGAGCACGGCGAACAGTGACAGTATAATCGCTATCTTTTTCATATCTGTTTTTCTTTTGTTTCGGGTTTCAGGCTTATCACGGGTTATAGATGGGTACTATCCTCAGGTCCTCGTCGGTGGGGAAGTCGAGAAAGTGCTCCATGATATGGATATAGCTGCCGTTGCTCGCCCGTATGTTGCTCGTACGCGGGCTGATGTGCATGGCATGGCCCGATGTGGCGGGATTGTCCTTAGTGTAGTGAGACGGGAAGTCGTTCACCCACAGTTTTATAAGGTCCGAACCCTGGCTGCCGTCGGTCTCGTCGTACGTAAGCATGTGAAGCGAGATGTAGCCGTAGCCGTTGGTGGCCTTGGTTGGGTAAAACGTCTTTATACCGCCCGTTTGAGCGAGAAATTCGTCGTACGATACCGGGTATTTCATTATATGGTTCAGTACGAACTGGCGCACCTGTTCCTTCGGGTAGGCGCTCCACGACTCGGGTTTGATATCGTTCACCTGATACATATACCAGTATCCGCCCGGGAACCGGTTGGTGCCGGTTCCGGTGCCGGGATTGTTGGCAATGGCCTGGTTTATTATCGGGAATATGGTGAGGCCCGGCTGGTCGAACTCCGCCGGATCTATCTCCGCATACTCCACCGCTTCGATAAACCGGTCGAAGACGCCGCCCTCCACCGAGGTGATGAACTCCCACGGGGTCATGTCTATCCGGTTGTCGATTGCCGGGCTTTCGTCATACTCGTACGGCTTCTGAAATTCCATACATCCCGTCAGTATCACGGACGCGGACGCAAGGGCCAGCAGGTATTTTATCGCTGTTTTTTTCATGGCTCTGCTTTTTTGACCAGTTGATCAATAGGTCGGATTTTGTTTGATGTTCGGGTTTGCCGTGGTGACGGTCTGCGAGATGGGCCAGAGCAGGTGGGCCGTGTCGGTAAAGCCGGTCACCTCGTCGCCGCGGATAATCTGAAGGTTGCGGATATGCTCGTCCAGTACCCCCATGTACCAGTCGGTGCGAAGCAGGTCGAACCACCTTTTGCCTTCCATAAAGAACTCCAGCTGCCGCTCGTCCATAATCAGCTTCTCCCTCGAGTCGGCCGAGTTGCCAAGCTGCCGGGGATAATCCGCCAGCGAGACGAAGGTGGTGGCGCCGCGGGCCGCCCTTAGTTCGTTAATTACGTTTACGGCGCCCTCGGCGTCGCCCGTGCGGTTAAGAGCCTCGGCGTAGAGCAGTACGATATCGGCGTAACGGTAGACCGGAGCTTCGAACAGGAATTCCGTGTCGCTCTTCTGGAAGATTCCCGGCTCGGAGCCTAACGGCCAAATCTTGTCTATCTGTCTTATCTCGTTGAAGCCCCCGCCTGACGAGCCGTCGTAGACAGGTGCGTTCTCCGGTACCAGCTTGCCGCTTACGGCGCTGCGGGAAATCACCCCGAGCAGCCGTATGTCGAGAGTATCGCGGACCATGTTATGGTACATCTCCCGGGAGACGGCGAATCCGGGATTGCTCCCGCTGTAACCGAGGGTAGAGGCGTAACCCGAGTAGGTGGTTGTGGGGTTGTTGTCCTTGCTGAACCCTATGGTGAACACGGCCTCGGTGCTGTTTTCCGGGTCTGAGAACGCCTTGTTCCAGTCGAGCGGGTCGGTTACCAGCGAGTAGGCCCGCAGGGCGTTGATATTGTCGTAAACGGCCGGAATCTCGTCATATCGGCCCTGCCACGCGAGAAAATCGGCTTGCAAAATGTACGCCGCCCCGATATTGAAATAGTAGACGCCCGTGAGGTTACCCGTGCCGGGCAGGGGGAGAAGCAGGCGGACGGACTCTTTAACGTCCGCTTCGATGGCTTCGGCAATCTCCGCCACCGGGGTGCGTCCGTTGTATTTGGTCTCCTGACTGCCGTCCCACGATTCGAGTATCAGCGGTGCGTCGCCCCACAGGCGGACGATGTAGAAGTAGGCCATAGCCCTCAGACCGTAACACTGCCCCAGATAGGAGTTGCGGGCGTTCTCTTCGATGTTCTCCATCACCGAGATGTTTTCGATACCGATATTGCAGGCGCTTACCACGGCGTAGAGTTTACTCCAGTCGGCGTAGTCTTTGGAGGAGACCAGCAGGTTGAGCTGGAAATCCACTCCGTTTGCGTACTGCGTGGGGTGGAGGTTGTCGGTCCGGGCGTCTCCCCACAGGACTATACTGCCCATCATGGCCGCTTGCACATTATTGTAGATACCGTACATCCAGCTCTCGGCGTCGGCCTGCTTGGACCAGAAGCTGGTCTGGCTGCCCTGGTCCTCCGGCGTCTTGGTCAGGAAACTGTCGCACGCATAGAGTTGGAGCATCAGGACGCATGCGATGCCGACCGCCGGAATCCGGTAAAATATATTCAATGTTGTTTTCATCGTCAGTCCGTTTAGAAGTTTATGTTGAAACCGAAACCGAATTCCCTCTGCCGCGGGTAGGTCTGGTTATCCAGCCCGGGGGTAAGCACGGCCGAACTGCCTACTTCGGGGTCGTACCCGCGGTAGTCGGTCCATGTGAGCAGGTTATTGCCGTAGACGTAAATCTGGATACCTTTCGTGAACACCTTACCCGCGATGCCTTCGGGGAACCGGTAGCTCAGGCGCACGTTCGTAAGGCGCAGGAACGACCCGTCTTCGAGATAGAAACTGCTAACCTGCCGTCCGTTGTCCGTGGCGTGGGCGTTCTGCCCGGGGATGAACCAGTCGGTCTGCTGACCCTGGAACCTCCAGCCCTGTATCACCGCGCGCGGGTCGGCGTTGGAGGTGTTGTCGCCGTAACGGCTGAGCTGCCAGAGAAGGTGGTTGTAAACCAGTCCGCCCTTGTTGTAGTAGAACGAGAAGTCGAGTGTGAAGTTCTTCCAGCTCACGGTGTTGTTCCAGCCGCCGAACCAGTCGGGATAGGCGCTCCCGAGCACCTGGCGGTCGTCGTCCGTAATGTCGCCGTCGAGGTTGTAGTCGTCCCAGATTACGTCGCCGCCGCGGGCCTCCACGCCGTTGATGGTTAGTTTGGCCACCTGCCCGTCATACGACTTGCCGTTCTTATACTGGTACCCTTTCAGGATGGGTTCGCGGTTGGCGTCGAACTTTACGTTGCCGTAGGCGTCCCGGTCGAATACCGGCACGAGCCGCTCCCTGAAATCGGGGGTGTAGGCGTTTGAGACGTTGTAGGCGTACACTCCGAGGTGTTTGAACCCGTAGAACATCCCGGCGGACATTCCCGGCTCCACGTACCATCCGGTAACGCCGCCGTGGGTGAGTATACGGCCGCCTTCGCCCGCTATTTTGAGAACCTTGTTCTTATTCTTAGACCAGTTGAGGGAGGTTTCCCAGTACCAGTCGCCCTTGTCTATGACCGTGGCGCCGAGACTCAGCTCGATACCCTTGTTCTCCACCGAACCGATGTTGATGCGCATGGTCGAGAAACCGAGTTCGGACGGGATATAGTCGTCGTCGAGCATATCCTTGGTTTTCTTTATATAATAGTCGGCCGTAAAACGCATGCGCCCCTGGAGGAAAGTCAGGTCGAGGCCGAAGTTGGTCGAAGTGGTGGTCTCCCATTTCAGGTAGGGGTTACCGTATTTGGTAGTGGAGACGGTTCCGGGGAACCCGGCGTAGCCTTTGCTTATCGAACCCTCAAGGAGCGACTGAGCGTCGTAGTTGCCGATGCGGTCGTTACCCACCTTACCCCAGCTTATACGCAGCATACCGTTGTTGATTATCGGCCCGACCGGGGTGTCCTTGAAGTGGTCGCTGAAGCGCCAGCCGCCCTGCACGGCGGGGAAGAGCCCCCAGCGGTTTTCGGAACCGAACCGCGAAGAACCGTCGTAGCGCAGTGTAGCGCTGAACAGGTAGCGGCTCTTGTAGTTGTACTCCACGCGGCCGAAAAGCGAAGCCATACTGTTGCCCACGCCCGGAACGACGGTGGTAATCTTTGGATCGGCCGAGGCCTGCGGCACCCGTATATCGCTGTCCATCAAGTAGCGGCCGCCAGAGGTGGTGGTCTTCATCGAGAGGTCCTCTATGGAGCCGCCGAACATACCGCTTACGAAGTGGTCTTCGAAGCGGCGGGAATAGTTGGCGAACGCCTCCACCTGATAACGCTGATAGAACCGGTCGGTGAGGGTCAGTTCGTCCAACCCGGCGTCGGTGAGGTCCTTGCTGGTCTGAATCCACGGCGAGTTGTACTGCTCGCGGTCGGAGAAGTAGAAGCTCGCGGTGGCGCGGCCTACCACGCTCAGGTCGGGCGTTATGAACAGCTGCATCTCCTCGTTGAGGGTCACGTCGTACCGTTTGGTCTTATCCTGCCGTTCGTTGATTTCGATAATCGGGTTTCGGCGGCCGTTGTTGGGATAGGAGTGGAACGCGCTCACGTACTGCCCGTCAGTCGGGAAGAAGAGCAGGGTATACGGCACGCGCCGTAGCGCATTGTAGAATGTGTTGGACTCGTTTATGTTCTTGTATTCCCGGTAGGAGGCCTGCACATTGGTGCTGACACGGAATATGCGCGAGGGGCGGTAATCGGTCCTTGCCTGGAAGTTGAAACGTTTGTTGTAGCTGGTAATTATGACGCCCGTCTCGTCGAGAAACCCGAGGCTGGTGTAGTATTTGAGTTTGTCCGTCCCCCCGCTGGCGCTGAGGCCTACGTCGGAACGCTTGGCCACCTGCGAAATAATATCCTGATAGTCGTAGGAGGTGAAATTGTTGTAACCCAGCGAGTCGGTCGCCGTGCTGAACCAGTCGAACTGGTCCTTGCTGTTGGCCGAAATTACCGTGTTCAGGAATATCTGCGACTGCTTGTTATTGAGCTGCGGCACCTTGTTGGCAAGGTAACCGAACGACTGGTTGAACCTCAGGTCGATACGCATCTGACCCTCCTGCCCGGCCTTGGTGGTAATCATCACTACGCCGTTGGCCGCACGGGAACCGTAGATGGCCGCCGAGGCGGCATCCTTTAGCACGTCGATACTCTGGATGTCGCTCGGGCTGATATGGCTGATGTCGTCCATAATGATTCCGTCCACGATGTAGAGCGGGTCGGCGCCGTCGTCGGTAAGGGTCGAAACGCCGCGCACGCGGATGTTGATACCCGCGCCCGGAGCACCGGAACTGGAGGTTATCTGCACCCCGGCCATCTGCCCGCGCAGGGCGTCGAAGACGTTTACGGGCGCGCGTTTGGCGATGGCGTCCGAGCTGACGGACGATACCGAACCGATAACGTCCACCCGTTTTACCGCCGCGCCGTAACCCATCACCACCACCTGCTCGATTTCGGTCGAGCTCTCCTGCATCACCACGTTGACGAAGGTCTGTCCGGCTACGGTAACCTGTTCGGTGTTGTATCCCATAAAGTCGAACCGCAGTACGTCGCCCTGCGATACAGCGAGCGTAAACTCACCGGCGGCGTTGGTGGTCGTACCCCGGGTCTGTCCGTCTATGATAACGGTAACCCCGGCCATCGGCTGCCCCGAAGCATCTTTGACGGTCCCCGAAAGATTGGTTTGCGCGTTTGCCGCGGTAACCGCAAAGGAGACCAATAAAAACGCCAGAAGGCCCGGTAACAGGCCCGGCTGTCTTTTATTTTCTTTCATCAGTTCATTTTTTGATTAGTAGGTCTTGAGTTAGGTTAGTTTTCAGGTCCGGGGTGGTGCCCCGATAAGGTAGAGTTCTCATTTCATAGGATACCGATTTTAGATTTATATAATATGTCTATGTCGTGTCACAGATCCATTATTTCGAAGGTTTTTTCGGTGTTCGACATTATTCGGTCCGCGGCAAGCCTCTCCTTAAGGTCGAGCCGGATAACCGTGGCTACCGGGTCGGGCATCTCGCGCGGCACCTCTATGGTGACGGCAGCGCCGTCGTTTTTCAGGGCCAGCCTGCCGCCTGTGTGCAGCAGTGTGGCCTTCTTTGCGGAGTGGCCGCATTCGAAGCGCAGGATTCCGTCCTCCGGCCAGTCGAATACCGCGAGGTAAAGGGTCGTGTTCCGCCGTCCGTCCTTACGGATGCATTCGCCCCATTCGGGATAGAGGCCGCTGCGCCGGGTGCCGTAAATGGCCTCGCCGTTCACCTCCATCCAGCGGCCGACCGCTTCCAGGCGCTCCACGGCTTCGGACGGAATCACCCCGTCCGGGTCGGGACCCACGTTCAGCAGGTAATTACCTCCGCGGGCGGCTATGGTAATCAGGTTGCGGATGAGCGTTTCGGCCGGTTTCCAGTTCTCCTCCCACGACTTGTATCCCCACGAACTGCCGATATTCATGCACGTCTCCCAGTCTACACCATCGATATCCTCCGGTTTCGGTACCAGTCCCTCCGGGGTTTTGTAGTCGCCCGGGTAGTCGGGACGCTTCAGGCGGTCGTTCTGTATCACCTGTGGGTAGCGGGCCAATTCGGCGGCGAACTTCGCAGCGTAATCGGCGGTCATCCCCACCGGTGTGTCCCACCAGATTACGGCGACGTCACCGTAGTTTTCGAGCAGTTCCCTCACCTGCGGCAGGGAGACCTTCTCTATATACTCGTCCATGGTGGCGGTTTGCTGGGCGGGGTCCCACGAACCGCCGTGGGCGGCCGTGTAGAGGTCGATGCGCAGGGAGTCGGGATTGGGCCACCCCTCGCTCATCTCTTTGCGCGCGGTGGACCCTCCGGGATTGTTCCAGTCCTGAGCCTGAGAGTAGTAGAATCCTAGCTTTATATCGTACTTGCGGCAAGCATCGGCCAGCTGGGCGACCACATCTCGGTTGTAGGCCGAATGGTCCACCACGTTGAACGGGCTGGCCTCGCTCTGGAACATCGCGAAACCGTCGTGGTGCTTTGTGGTCATAACGATATACTTCATCCCGGCAGACTTGGCAAGGAGTACCCACTGTTCCGGGTCGTAATGCGCGGGGTTGAAGCGGGAAGCCATGCGCCTGTACTCTTCGACCGGTATTTTCGACCGGTTCATTATCCACTCCGCGCCGCCGCGCCTCTGGCGGTGGCCGTGGTACTCGCCGCCCCACAGGGCGTACGGGCCCCAATGGATGAACATGCCGAACTTGGCGTCGCGCCACCACTCCATTTTAATGTCGTGGGGGGTGGGTTCGGGTTCCCGAACGCGGTCGAGGCAGGAGAAACAGAGTATCGGGAGAAGGGAGAGCAGTAAAAGTTTTTTCATTTTCAATCTTGGGTTTTATAGGTAAACAAAACTATGGAAGCATGCCTGAACAGGTTTGTAAAATTGGTTCATCTATTTGCAATTTATGCTCAAAGGTCCTAAAGTCACGTTTAAAGACAGCGGGGCTGCGTTTTTGTTCCTATCTTTGAGTATAAATGAAACACGCGGATATAAAAATTACAAAGGTGGCCGCCGCCCTTCTCGCTTGCTGGGCGGCCTTATTTTCCGCCCCTGTCCCGGCCCGGGCCGCGGCACCTTTTTCGGACGATACCCGGACCATACTCTTCCTGGGTAACAGTATAACCTATGCGGGGACCTATATAGCCGACCTCGAAACGTATTTCCTCGTCAGATATCCGGACCGTCGTTACAGGTGGATAAACTGCGGGCTGCCGAGCGAGACCGCTTCGGGGCTGAGCGAGGAGGGCCATGCCGGAGGGGCATTCCCCCGGCCGGACGTACATGCCCGTGCGGATAGGGTGATGGAGGCCGTGCGGCCCGATGTGGTGTTCGTCTGCTACGGTATGAACGACGGTATCTACCTGCCGCTCGACCAGGAGCGGTTCGCCGCGTACCGCGACGGTATGGTGCGGCTCGATTCAATGCTCCGCGCCTACGGCCCGTCGGAGGTAATATACCTCACGCCGCCCGTCCACGACGATGCGCGGCAGGGTCTCGAGGGTTACAATCTTGTTTTGGATGCATATTCCGACTGGCTTCTGTCGCAGGCCGCCGGCGCCGGGTGGAGGGTGATAGACCTTCACTACCCGATGAAAGAGCACCTTCTCGCCCGGCGGAGCCGGGACCCGGATTACCGGTTGGCCGGGGACGGGGTACACCCGCAGGCGGAGGGGCACTGGCTGATGGCCCGCTCGATTCTGGCCGGGCTGGGGGAGACGGCCGTAAGCGGAAAGCCGGATATAATAACGGCCCTGCCGGAATGTGAGTCGAAAGAGGAGATTTACAGGCTCGTCTGCGAACGGCAGGCCGTAATGAAAGATGCGTGGCTGGCCCATACCGGCCACGACCGCCCCCGCATGAAACCCGGCCTGCCGCTGGAGGAGGCGGAACATATTTACGGGGAAATGGAAGTTATGCTGGACGGGTTGCTCGGACTACTCCATACCGGAGACGGAGGGACGGAGACGGGTCTTTGAATATTTCAAATACCGGCTCTTAATGTTCGACTCGCCAAAGTAACTGCATTTCCTATGAATTTACCAAGGAATAAAACTTTGGAATAGTACATATTTAAGTCGGTTTAATCGTCAGAATAGGGAAAAAAAAGCAAAAGCGACCTTGTCCAGGTCGCTTAAGTAAGTTTATAAGGGCGTTATTCTGTGGAATTTAACGGAAAAGGTCCTCTAATATGTTCACATAATCAAGTAGATAAGTGCTGTGATTTAGAATCTACTGAGTAAATTAATTTTATTCTGTAAATCGGTTCTTTAGGCTACTTACATTTTAATCAATATTTTTA
>JAJBVT010000015.1 GCA_020859685.1 Rikenellaceae bacterium | reverse complement strand
ACTTCGTCGGGTCAGTGAGCTCGCCCGGCTAAAGCCGGACTCGGTTCCTCGCCTTACGGCTCCTCAGGATGACATTAGCAGAATTTGTCATTCTGAGCGAATGTGAAGAATCTTCCTTGTGTCCGGCGGAAGAACCCTCCTCACTTTAGTTCCTCGGAATATTAGTTATGATTAGACTAATAAATAAAATATATCCGCCTGCATCGGACAGGCCCGCTGAAACGCGTGTACAATTTGGAAATGGTTATCAAATAAACGGCCACCCTAACGGCACGGCCGCAGGCTTACCCTGGTAGCCGGCTATCCCCGCGTAAACCGTCCCCATATTCCGCAACCCTTACGACGGCCTCCGGCGACCGCAAAACAAAACGGCCGCCCCGAAGGCACGGCCGCTCGTTCAGTATCGGTGTCCGGCAGTTCACTCCCCGTAAACCGCTTGGTACCACTTCAAACCCCGGTAGTATTCGCTCAGGTCGGGATAAGCCGCCCGCGGTATATAGACGGTAAGGCCGCTGAAATATTCGATATCAAAAGAATTTACCCTTACACCATCCTCATATACTGAATAATTGGAATAATAGTGGTCGGTATTGTATTTCCCGATTACCGCGTCGTAGAAAAATTGGGCGAATCCCTGGGCTTGGGAACTCTCCTCCCCGTAAATCTTCCGAACCAGATCCTCCATATCGGAGTAGTAATAGCGGGTGGGATGGTAATTCTGTACGCTGCCCAGGTAAGGTTCCGTCTGCAGCCACGGCAACAGGTCGTTGTCCCGGACAAAAGATGCCAGCGCGTCCAGTTCCGAGGTCTTTACCACGCTTACCGTAGCCGCGTTTGCAATCTCGTTAATCCCCGTATAATATCCGTCGGCGAAGAATTTGTAAAAATCGTACGCCACCCCTATCAGGTCGGCCTCGGCAAGGTCGGCCTTAAACAGCCGACCCATCATTTTACTGTAATCGAACCCGGGGACGACCACCTCCGCCGGGGAAGCGATGATATAATCCGCCTTATCTTTAAGTTCGTACGCCACCTCGACGCCCGCCATAAAACACATGTCGAATATCACGTAGTCCAGTTTGTAGGGAAGGGCGTCAGCAAAATCGGCCAGTTCCATAAAACTGCCGTTGTCCTCGATAAGGGCGCGCGATGGCCTGCTGAAAAGGTCCGACGGCAGCCAGCCGATTGCATGCGACAGAAAGCAGGCCCCCGTCACATCGGCCGGAAACAGCCGGTTCACATCGTTCATCACCTCGGTGAGAAACTCCGGGTCGGAGGAGTCGGGGTCGTGATAGCTCTTCACCGTATCGGCCCTGTGGCCGCTGCTGTTCTCGGTGCCTATCCAGATAAGGTGGGCGTAGTCGTCCAGCCCGCTGCGGCTGCTCACGTCCGCGAATACGACCATATTGCCGTCGTACGAGTCGCTCCAGTTGTTCACGAGGGTTTCCGGCTTCTCCCACGCCTCGTAAGAAAAGTCCTTATTATCGGTGCCCAGATAGAGCAGAAAGGTGTTCCGGGTGCTTTTCGACCGGGTTTTGGGAACATTCGGAATAGGGTCGTCCTTACATGATGTTACCGCCAGCGCCACGGCCAATATCGCAAATATTGAATAGTATCTTTTCATCTTTTATCTATAATTAAGGTAACCCAATGTTGCACTTCCCGCCGCCCCACACGTGCCGTAAAGAGGAAGTGGGTGCAAACCTACATTTACTTACCCGATATAACCCCATTCGGGGCAAAACATAGGCCAAATATAATGTTTAAAAAAACCTGCCGCTTCTATTATACGTGGAAAAACTCCACCACCCCCTCGACCCTGCCGCCGGAATCGACCACGATTAGCGAGTGGATACGGTTGCGGTGCATTATCTCCTCGGCCACGCTCACCAGCTCCCCGGGACCGATGGTCCGGGCGCCTGCCGACATTATTTCGGAGGCCTTCTTGTCGAAGAACGCGCTCTCGTAGCGGGCCATCGCCCGGCGGATATCCCCGTCGGTGATGACTCCGAGCAGGCGGTCGCCCTCCACTACGGCCGCTATACCCATTCGGGCTTCGGAGATGGCGATTATTACGCTTGCCAGCGGCATATCGCCCGAGATACGCGGCACGTCGGTGCGCATCACGTCGCCCACCCTCGTGAGCAGCCTGCGGCCCAGACTGCCGCCGGGGTGGTAGACCGCATAATCCTCCGGCGTAAAGCCCCTCTCGCGCATCAGGGCCACCGCAAGGGCGTCGCCCATAACGAGCATCGCCGTGGTGGAGCTGGTGGGGGCGAGGTTCATGGGGCACGCCTCTGCCGGAACGGCGATATTGAGGTGGTAATCGGAGTGGCTGGCCAGCAGCGAACCGGGCTTCCCGGTCATCCCGATAAGGACGTTGCCGCGGTTTTTCAGAAAGGGGATAAGGCGCAGGACCTCGTCCGTGGTCCCGGAGTTGGCTATGGCAAGCACGATATCGCGCGGCTCCACCATCCCCAGGTCGCCGTGGTAGGCCTCGCCCGGATGGAGGAAGAACGACGGGGTACCCGTACTTGCCAGCGTGGCCGCTATCTTCTTCCCGATTATACCCGATTTACCCATACCCGTGACCACCACCTTGCCGCCGCACCCGAGGATGGCCCGCACGGCCCCCTCGAAATCGTCGTCCAGAAGCGTCTCCAGCCCGGCTATCGCCCCGGCCTCGGTCCGTATGGTCTCCACCGCGCTTTGTAGAATTGTTCCCATCTATTTAAGTTTCCACGTTCGAAATTACTAAATAAAAACGCTGCCGGGGGCTGTTTTGTTATACGCTCGCCTGTTAGCCCCGGCCAGCGCGCCCGGCCTCTCCGGTGCCGCCGCGGAGGCGAAGTCCCGCTAAAACGTCCCGCTCAGGGTATAACTTCCCGTTACGCAGAATATCTGGCTGTATATGTAGAAGCCGGGGCGGCTGGTCTCTATCCGCCGGTTGAGCTGGAGCACCGGATGGCCGGGCCGTACCCTGAGGTACGAGCGCAGGCGCTTGTCGGCCCCGATGGCGAAGAAATACTGCACCCCGCCGGTCACCGTTATTCCGTACTTGGTCCTCAGCAGGTCGAACAGCGAGGCGTCCTCCATATTGTTGGCCGTAAAACGCGGCAGCCCTATGTTGGGTAGCATGGTGATATCGAGTATCACCGGCTCGTCGTGCAGGATGCGCACCCGTTCGAAGTAGATACACCCGGCCTCTTTTTCCGCCTGCGTGAGGGGGAAGTTCATCGCCTCGGTCCAGTGCCGGAGCTCCGGGCGCAGGACTATCTCGGTCCTCAGCCCGTCGTCGGACATGGCCGAGGTGGTGCTCTGAAGCGAGAGAATGCCGATACTCTTGGGGGCCCCCTTCACTATGCTCCCCTTACCCTGACGCCGCACTATAAACCCTTCCGCCGTAAGCAGGTCGAGCGCCTTGCGCACCGTGGGGCGCGTAGCCCCGTACTCGGCGCACATCGCGTTCTCCGAGGGGAGCATATCGCCCGCGACATATTTCCCGTCGGCAATTTCGCGGCGCAGGGTCTCGTAAATCTGTTTATAAAGAGGCAGGTCTTTCATCCTTTCGGGCAAAGCATATACGCCCCAAAGATAACCATTTTTTCCGGATGCCCGACCGGCTTTATATCAGTGCGGACTTGTAAATACAAGTTTTAAACTTATAAAGTGTTAATAATTTCTTAAAGCATTAATTTTAAGAGACGTAAAATTTTACTTGTAAATACGGAATATATTATTAACTTTGCGGTTGCGGGCTGTTCTTCGAGGGGCGGCGCCGCGAAACCGACTTAACAATAAACCTGACATAAAGAGAACTATGGCAACAGCGGTCATCATGCCCAAACAGGGGCAATCGGTAGAGAGTTGTATCCTGACCGAACTACGCAAGAAAAAAGGGGACAAGGTCTCCCCGGGCGACGTACTTTTCGCCTACGAGACGGACAAGGCTTCGTTCGAGGAGGAGGCCAAAGAGGCGGGCGAGATTCTCGAGGTCTTCTTCGACGAGGGCGACGAGATTCCGGTCCTGACCAACGTTCTGGTTAGCGGC